>JAKFDG010000329.1:0-2466 GCA_036677285.1 Pseudoxanthomonas sp. | reverse complement strand
CCCCGCTCAGTGCGACACCGAAGTCAGCACACATTACACGATTGAGTTCTTCGTCACTCCCACGGGTGCCGCGCCCATGGCCTTCACCTTGCAGGCGGTGCCGCAAGGTGCGCAGGGGACTCGAGACACAAAATGCGCAACGCTGCGCATCAATCAGCAAGGTGCGCGCACCTTAACAGGCACCGGAACCGAGGCAGAGTGCTGGTAAGCACGTGTTTTCAATACGCGGACACGCCGGATCGCCTGATCGCAACAAACAACTACGGGAAATGACGGCTTCCTTGTTTCGTGGACCAAGCGATCAGGATCGGCGTTGAATCTTGCCGGCTCCATTCCCCGCTGCTTGCGGCGCAAGCTTGATGGATGAGCGATTAGATCCACAAGAGCCACGATGTGACGGTACTGCTGCATCTCTTGGTGTTTCCAGTCAAGTAGCGACGGTCGGTGTTCGATGAGCAGGTGGACGAGGTTCTCAAAGCGGTTTGCCTCAGCAGACCAGAACGCTATGGGCTGAAGTTTCTGAAAGTCGGAACAGACGAAGACCACCCGGCATGACGCTACTGCCGGCACCACCACTTGATCAGGGCACACCCTTGATCGCCATCACCACCGGCCCCTTCAACGCCTTGATCTGCGCATCCTGCGACTGATCCGCTTCCAGATGGATCGCCGTCAGGAACGCCATCAGATCGTGGCGGCGTGCCAGCCACGCCTCATCCGAATAAGCCTTGGCCGGCTCGCCAATGCGCGCCGGCAGCACGCCGAACCACGCCGTCCACTCCGCCTCGCTCAGCAACCCGCGCTTGGCCACGTACAACACCGGCCGCGCCAACCGCCCCGCCTCGCCGAACACATACGCATGCCCCGACTCCGGCACCGCCTGCGACGCCACCGCCGCCAGGATCCGATCCAACTGCGCGCGCTCCAGCACCGGATTCAACGCCAACTGCATCAACCAATCGCTGCCGTGCGCCACCCCGTGGCGCCAGCCTTCCGCATTGTCGAAACCGCGATAGTCGCGCACCAACGACACATAGTCCGCCGCCCTGCCCACCATCGCATCGCGTTCCTCCGCCGACATCCAAGCCTGCACCCGATCCGTGCGCGCCACTTCCGCCAACACCAGCGCCGCAAACGGACGGCGGAAACCCTGTGGGTCTTCCTGGTCCAGCATCGCGTACAGACGCGTGCCCAACTCCCGACGCACTCCATCGTTCAACTGCTGGCCGCGCAACCAGGCGGTGAGCGCCTCGTAGGCGAGGCCATCGCGCAGGGCCGGATCCGGACTGGACAGGCAACCGAGCAAGCCCAGCGCCAGCGTGTCGCGCGTGGCCGCGTCCTCGACCTTGAACTGCTGCTGCTTCAACAATTGCAGCGAAGCAAGGTCGGTGCCCTCGGGCGGACAGGTGTCTTCCGCCCAGGCGGGAACGGACCATACCAGCGACAGACACAACAGCGTGCGGACAACGGACATGGATGACCTCGCGGTGGGCGGCAGGAAGACAGACACGACTATAGGCTGGCGCCGTCGAAAGCAACGACCTTGAGGTTGCCCAGGTCCACTTCCGGCAAACAACGCACATTGACCGCGACCATGAGCGCGCCGGTCTTGGGATTGTCGGCCTCGCCATAGGGCGAGATGCCGCAGGTCGCGCAGAAGTGGTGCTGGATGTGGTGCTTGTTGAAGGTGTAGGTGGAGACGTCCGATTCCGGCGTCTTCAGCACCAGCGCCTCGCGCGGACCGAACCACAGCAAGCCGCCACGACGCCGGCACAGCGAACAGTTGCAGTCGGTGACCTGGGTGATGTCGGCTTCCACCTCGAACGCGATCTTCCCGCAATGGCAACTACCTGCATGGATCATGGGCTGTCCCTTCCGTTGAGAGTCGCGCGAGCATAAGCCATCGGCACATGCACGCGTGTCGTCTTTTGCCTATGCTTCAAGTCCTCGTGCGATGCCGCACTGCAACGGAATCCCCGGAATGCGCCACAGCTTGCTTGCCCTTGCCCTGCTCTCCGCCCTCGCCGCTTGCCAGAAGGCCGAAGCACCTGCCACCGCGACCGGCACCGATACCGCCGCCGTCGCTGCCGACACCGCCGAGGCCGATGCGAAATTCGCCGCCCTCTCCAAACGCTTCCTGGACGAAGGCCTGGCGTTGAGCCCGATCAGCGCCACCCAGATCGGCGAGCACCGATACGACAGTGAAATCGACGACCTCAGCGCCGCCGGGCGCAACAAGGCCCTGGACTGGACCAAGGCGATGCTGGCCGAACTGGGCAAGATCGACGCCAGCGGCCTGTCGCGCGAGAACCAGGTCGATGCGCTGATCCTGCGCAACAACCTGGAAGGCGCCATCTGGGACGCGGAAACGATGCAGAGCTGGGCCTGGGATCCGCAGGTGTACAGCGGCCTGGCCGGCGGCGCGATCTACAACCTGATGGCGCGCGAGTTCGCGCCGATGCCCGA
>JAKFDG010000328.1:0-8144 GCA_036677285.1 Pseudoxanthomonas sp. | reverse complement strand
TGGACAACACCTTCGACGACGAGGCGCGCGGAGACTTCAATGGCCGGCTCAAGTGGGACGTGCTGCCCGAGCGCATCAGCCTGGTGGCCGAGGACTACCTCAGCCTGCAGCCGGTCAACACGCAGGCGAGTTTCGGCCCCGACAACCAGCAGCAGGTGAACATCTTCATCGCCGGCCCCAGTTTCCATGCACGTTTCAGTCCTGCCACGCGCGGCGACCTGGACCTGCGTTACTACAATACCTATGCCGAGGAAACCGACGGGTTCAACGGCGACCGATACAGCGCCGCCGCCCGCGTGCACCGCCTGATCAACAGCGTCAGCAAGGCTTCGCTGAACCTCGAGGCCACCAAGGCCGAGTACGACGACTTCGGCGGACTGTTCGACTACACCCGATACGACGGCTACCTGAATTACGCGAGGACGCTGGCCACCGCGCGCCTGGACGTGGACCTTGGCCACACCCGTATCGAACGGAGCGACGACAGCAGCGTGTCGGAGCCCTTCTTCGATGCGAATCTCTATTGGGACGCAACCTCGCGCAGCCGATTCAACCTCAATCTCAACTATGAGCTCGCCGATGCCACGCAGGACCTGGTCAGGCAGGCCAACCAGCCCGACGATGGCCCGATCACCGGCGACCCGATCGAGCTGGACCTGCAGGTCGGTCCGGATATCTATCTCGGGCGCGGCGTACAGGTCGGCTACCGGTATACCGGGGAGCGGCTCACCATGATCCTGCAGCCCTCGTACCAGCGCATCCGCTATGTGGATGGCCTTTCGGAGGACCAGCGCACCCGCAGCGCCCGCTTCAACCTGCGCTACCGCCTCACCACCAGGCTGATCGCCAGCTTCATGGCGTCCAAGAAAGTGCGCGAGTTCGAGGACAGCGGCCGCGAGGACGATGACCTGATCGCGGGCATCGGACTGGTCAACCAGTTCACCCGGCACTGGAGCGGGCGCATCGACCTGAAGCGCCGCGAGCGCGACAGCAATGTCGTCGGCCGCAGTTACGACGAGAACTCGATCGCCCTCACCTTCATCTACAGTCGTTGATCCCGGCCCGCATGCGCCGCCACGCCGCATCGAAAACAAGCGCATTGCCATGACCGACACCCGCACCATGATCGCCCCTTCACCACTACCATCCCTGCAGCCCGCGGAGGTTTCGCACGCGGGCGCAGCTGCGCGGCTGCAGCGCGTGGTCTACATCGTTTCGCTGTTCCCGAGCTGGTCGGAAACCTTCATCGTGCGCGAAGTCACCACGCTGGTCGAGAACGGCGTGGACGTCAGGATCATCTCCCTCAAGCGCCCCTCGCAGGATCTGGTGCAGAGCGATGCCGCGGCCCTGCTCGGGCGAGTGAGGCACCCGGGGACCCTGCTGCAGACGCTGGCGGGTACGCTGGCGGCCTTCGCGCGCAACCCCCGCAGCGTGGCGGGCAGTTTCGCGACGGTGGTCGCCGGGCTTTGGCGCCAACCGGTGGCTCTCCTCAAATCGTTGTTCGCACTGATGCGGGGCCTGGAACAGGCGGCGTGGCTGCGCGGATTCGACCCGCAAGTCATCCATTCGCACTGGGCCACCTACCCCTCCACCGCCGCCTGGGCGCTGGGTCGAGCGCTGGGCAAGCCTTTCAGCTTCACTTGCCACGCACACGATATCTTCGTCGAACACCAGCTGCTTGCGCGCAAGATCGAAGACGCCTCGCTGGCGGTGACCATTTCCCGTTACAACGTCGGCTGGCTGCACATGCATGCGACGCCGCAGGCCGAGCACAAGCTCAAGGTGATCCACTGTGGCGTGGACATGGACAAGACTCCATGGCAGCGCGCGGACCGGGAGCCGGGCATGCTGCTGGCGGTTGGCCGGCTGGATCCGGTGAAAGGCTTCGCCACTTTGGTCGAAGCGCTGGCGCTGCTGGATAAGCGCGGGGTTGCATTCACTTGCAGGATCGCCGGTTCGGGGCCGCTGGAGGCGGACCTGCGCCAGCTGGCGCTGGATCGCGACGTTTCCGCGCGGATCGAGTTCGCCGGCGCGCAGCCGCAGCATGTGGTGCGCGCGTGGATGGATTCGGCCACGCTCTTCGTGCTTCCTTCCGAAGTGGCCGAGGACGGCAATCGCGACGGCATCCCGGTCGCGTTGATGGAGGCCATGGCCAGCGGCTGCCCGGTGCTGAGCACGCGCGTCTCGGGCATTCCCGAACTGATCGGCGACGGCGTGCAGGGCCTGCTGGTCAACGAACGCGAACCTGCCGCTCTGGCCGACGCCATCCAGCGACTGCTTGAGGACGACAACCTGCGTGAACGGCTTGCCATCGCCGCACGCCTGCATGTGGAGCGCGAGTTCGATGCGCGCATCGAAGCCGGACGCCTGCAGGGATTCATGGAGCAACTCGTCGATGTCCGCTAGGAAACTGCTCGTGGTCACCGACGGCATGGAGGTCGGCGGCAGTCAGCGCCAGATCTGCTATCTCCTGGACGGATTGGATCCCGCGCAATGGCGGGGAGAACTGCTGTTCTTCCGCAGCCCCTCCTTCCTGGTCGCCGAACTGCAGGAGAAAGGCTTCACCATCCACCATATCCCCAAGCGGGGACGCTTCGATCTCCGCTTCTTGCTGGGTTACGCAGCCCTGTTGCGGCGCGGACGCTACGACCTGATCCATGCTTTCTCGCTCACCGCCGAACTATGGACCGCGTTGGCGCGCCTGCTGGCTCTGCGCCACGCGCCGTTGGTGAGCTCGGTGCGTGGCCTGTATCTGGACCAACCAAGCTGGTTCTGGCGGCTCAAGCGATTCGTCATCAACCGCAGCACCGCGGTGATCGCGAACGCGCGCGCCGGTGCCCACGCCGCCGCGTTGCGTTCCGGCACCGCAATCGATCTTTTCGATGTGGTGCCCAATGGTGTCGCCGCACCACGATCACTGGAGATTGAAGGACGCGAGGCGCGCAGGCGCGAGCTGGGGCTGCCGGTCGGACGGCCGTTCGGCTTGTTCGTCGGCAGGATGGTCAAGGAAAAAAACCTTGGCTGCCTGGTGCGCGCACTGGCGGGACTCGATCCGGACCGGCGTCCATGGGTGGCCCTGGCTGGCGATGGTCCGCTGCGTGCAGAGGTCGAAGCCTCGGCTGCCGCCGCCGGACTGCATGGCGACATGCACTTCCTGGGCGAACGCTCCGACAGCCAGGCTCTGATGCAAGCCGCCGACTTCCTGGTACTGCCATCGGCCTACGAAGGCATGCCGAATGTCGTACTGGAAGCGATGATGTCCGGCTGCCCGGTGATCGGGTCGGAGGTCGGCGGAATCCCCGAGCTTGTCGAGGATGGCCTCACCGGTTTGTTGTTTCCCAGCAACGACGCGCCGGCCCTGGGTGCCTTGATGCAGCAGCTCGGCAGCGACGCGGCCTTGCGGGAGCGTCTGGCGATGGCCGCGCGAGAACGCGCCCAGGCCGGCCATTCTGTTGACGCCATGGTGACCTCCACAGTGGCAGTCTACGATCGATGCCTGGCTCGCCGCGCACCCATCCTCCGCCAGGCCGTCACCCCCACACCGCTGCAAGCGAGAACCCATGACCCAGACCAGCGCCCTTCGCACTGACGAAGTGCCGGACGTGGCAACAGCGATGACCGGCACGGCCTCCGCATCGCGACCTTTGCGCATCCTGCTGGTACTGCAATCGGCGTATCCCGCGGCGTGGGGCGGCGCCGAGCGCCAGGTACGCACCCTGGCGCGGGCCTTCAAGGCACAGGGGCATCGGGTCACGGTGGTCACACCCATGGTCCGCTACGGGCCGCAACAGCGGGTGGGCCGGCTCGATGGCGTGCCCGTGGCGCGCCTGCCCTACCCACGCATCCCCATCCTGTGCAACCTGCTGATGTGCGTGGCCCATTTCCGCTTCCTGCTCGCGCGCCGTGACCGCTACGACGTGTGGCATGTGCACATCGCCGGCGAGATCGGCGGCGTCACCGCCTTGGCGGGCCGCCTTTTCGGAAAGCCGGTGATGGCCAAGCTGGCGGGCCCGTGGGACCTGGAGCGCGGAGCGCTGGGAAGACCATTCCTGCCCCGGCATTGGGTCACCTACCCGCTGCTGCGCCTGATGCGCACCTGGCAGGCCACCAGCCAGCGCATCGCCACGGCCCTGCTGTCCAAGGGCATCGCTCCGGAACGCATCGTGGTGATTCCCAACGCAGTGGACACCTCGCGCTTCCGCGAGATCCCGCTGCGCGGCGACGGGCCCCCGCATTTCATCTTTCTCGGCCGGCTGATGCCGCAGAAGGCGCTGGACAATCTGCTACGGGCTTTCGCCCGGGTCAGTTCGACGCAGCCGAGGGCCACACTGACCCTGGTCGGCGACGGACCATTGGCCGCGGAACTGGCCGGACTTGCCGACGCCCTGGGTGTCGCCGGTAGCGTCCGCTTCACCGGGCACCGCAACGACATCGAAGCGCTGCTGGGGGAGGCGAACATCGGGGTCCTGTGCTCGGATACCGAAGGCCTGTCCAACAGCCTGCTGGAATCCATGGCCTCGGCCCTGCCCATGGTGGCCAGCCGCGTCAGCGGCAGCGAGGACTTCGTCCTGCCTGGCGAGAACGGCTGGCTGTGCGAAGCCGGGGACGTCGAATCGCTAGCACAGTGCATGCAGGAAGCCGCGGCACTGCCGGCGGAACAGCGCAGGCTCTTTGGAGCGCGCGCCCGCACGCGGGTCGAGCGCCTGGCCGGACTGGAGGCAGTTACCCACCGGCTGCTCGACCTTTACCGCGATGCCGTGCCTTCGCGAGCCGGACTCGCGCAAGCGGACGGATGAGGTAGCCCGACCATGTCGTTTCTGCTGCGCCTGCTGCTGCTGATTCCCATCGTGTTCATCCCGAACACGGAGCGCTTCGACGTGCCTACCGGCATCCCCGGTATCAACCTGACCAACCTGATCCTGCTGGTGATGCTGGCAGTGCTGGCCGTGGAACGGCGCGACCGCTACCTGCCGCGCAGCAGCGGCATGCTAACCGCGCCGCTGATCGCGCTCTTCTCAATGCTGACTCTGGCCTTCCTCGTCACCCAGGTGCTGTCGCCTGGCGACGTGGGCGCGGACATCGTGTACCTGAAGAAAGCGATCTTCTACATCCTGTTCTACTTCGTGTATCGCAATTGCAAGCAGGACATCGGCTACGTGCGCGTCCTGATCTTGCTGACCATGGCGGTCGCCGCGATCGCCAGCCTGGAGGCGATCAGGCAGGCGTTGGCCTTCGGCATCGGCAGCTACACCGACGCCAACCGCGCGTCGGGGCCGTTCGGCAGCGACAACACCAATGCCAACCTCGCGGGCGTGTTCTTCGTGATCTTCCTGCCCATGTTCGCGTCGGCGGCTGTGTTCCTGCGGGGGCACAACTTCTGGCGCGGGGTCGCGGTCGCGGGCAGCGGGATCCTGGCCCTCGGCACCATGGTCACCTATTCGCGCCAGTCCTACCTGATTGCATTGGTGTGCATGGCCGTGCTGTTGATGCGCAGGAACCTGGCCCTTGCGATACTCCTTGGCGCGTTGGCGATCCCGGCCATCGGCCTGTTGCCCAGCAGCGTTTCGCAGCGGGTGGAGCAGACCCAGCAGCAGAGCATCGCCGGCGGGGTAGCCTACGAGTCCAGCGCGGTCAGCCGCTTCATCATCTGGAAGGGCGCCGCTGAAATGTGGCTGGAGCATCCGCTAGGCGTGGGCCTGGATCGCTTCAAGAAACACATAGGCAAGTACTCCCCGACGTATGCGGGTTACGACGCGCACAACTTCTACGTTTTGACCCTAGCGGAATTCGGGCCGATCGGTCTGGCCGCGCTGTTCTGGCTACTGTGGCGACTGTGGCGGCTCACCCGGGATGTGGAACGCTCCGTGCCCGAGGGCGACAGCATCAGCCGCGCCTTGGCCGTGGGATTCACCGTCGCGGTACTGGCCATGGCCATGGGCAACCTCTACGGCAGCCGCCTCTTCAGCGGCACGATGATGGCCAATTTCTGGATACTGTGCGGACTGATGGAACGCTACGCCGCGTTGAAGCAAGCCGAATCCACGACCACTGCAACCGACCTTGTGCAAGCTGGCGAGTCGCCGGTGCCGGGGAGCATGGGCGATCGTTTTCCGCTGGCTGCACGGGTTTCGCCGGGCCGGTATTTCCGCAAGAGATGACCCGCCTGGCCGGCGCCGCTAGAGGCGCTTGGCGAATGCGCGGGCAGCGTAGTGCAGGAAGTACCAGCATGACCGCAGCCATCCCAATCGCTCGATCCGGCGGTAGATGTGCCACTGCCAGCGCGCGGCCTTGAGCTTGTTGGCGGAGAGCGAGTCCTGGCGTACGAGGTAGTACGCCAGCGGTTCGGGATGACCAGCGCACATGGCCTCGCCCGCGCGCCGCACCATCCCCAGCCAGAAGACATAGTCCTCATGGCCCACTTTGCGGAATTTCCCGTCGCCGAGATGCCGGTCGTACAACCCGGTCAGGTTGCCGATGCAGTTGCTCTTCAGCATGTCCGCATGTCGAACCGACAACGGTGGACGCACCGTGGAGATGACCCGTCCGTCTTCACCGACGCGCTGGTAGGCGGTGTAGCTGACGCGAGCACCGGTTTTTTGCATGTGCGCGAGCTGTACCTGCAGCTTCGAAGGATGCCACCAGTCGTCGCTGTCGAGGAATGCGATGTAGCGGCCCGTCGCCGCATCGATGCCCGCGTTGCGGGCGGTGGCGACCCCCGCATTGGATTGGCGCAGGGCGACCACGCGGGAATCCAATGCCGCAGCCTGCTGGATCAAGCCCCAGGATTCGTCCTTCGACCCGTCGTCCACAACGACAAGCTCGACGTCGGCGTGGGTCTGTTCCAGCACCGAGCGCATGGAATGCAGGATGGTCCGCGCAGCGTTGAAGGCCGGCATCACCACGCTTACCCGCATGTCGGTGGGCAGCATCATGAGGACGCAGGCTGTCGGTGCGGCCGGCGAATCGGAGCAACCGCGAGATTCGCGGGATTTGCTCTTTCCAACTTCAAATGGCATGCCACAGGTAGACGTTGGGATCGCATGGAATCCAATCCGTGCATTCCGCACTCACCGTTGCGCTGAAGCGCGGTCGCCATCGGCAGCTACGGTGCGCACCCGGAACTGGTCGAATGCGCTTCCCAGCATTGGAGACAAGTAACTCGCCCCGAACACGCTGAGATGCCCTCTGTCGCGATATAACGGCTTACCTTCCACGGCATACCGGCAACCCGACGCCTCGCAAAGCCAGGTGCCGGGACGGCTCAGCAGCAGGCCGGCATCCGCCTGCAACCCGTCGGCCACGCGATAGAAGGCCGCCGTCTTGCGGGTGTATTCCTGAAGGGTGACCTGCCTGGGCAATTTGCCATCGTACTGCGCCGCCGTCGCCATCAGCAGGGGGACGTCGCCCGGCGGGGTGGGCGTCGGGCCGATCACCCATACGCGTTTGTCCATGGCTCGCAGCTTCCCGACGGTATTGCGCATTGCCCGCGGGAATACCTGCGTATTGCCGTGATTGCCGGCATCGTCCTGCAAGTGGAAATGGCCATCCGCGTTGGAATACCCCGCCCAGGACGCCACCAGGATGACCGTGGAGATGTCCGGAGAGCGGGCGAGGCCTTCCATCACCATGCGATTGTGAGCGTGGCACTTGATGATTTCCGGATTGATGATCCCCTCCAGCGGGGCACAGGCAGAACGGGCAGCGAAAATGGCCGACACACCGCGCTTCGCCAGCAGGTCGTCGATCGCGGGCGACCATGCAAGCGCATGGCTGTCACCCCAGAACAATACTGTGGGCCGGGCTTTCCGATCCCCCAGCCGGCAGAAGTCCTGGAAGACCGTGTCCGAGAGCGGATGGTCAATGCATTCGGAGAAGGGAACCTCCGGCGTTCTTTCACGATCAAGCGCCACCACAGTTGGCTGGAACCGCGCCGGCAAACCGCCCGATCGCACCAGCATGCCGCCCGCCGCCAGGATCGCGCAGGACAAAACCCCGGCGCCAATGAAAAGCGCTTTCCTTCCGTGGGTTTTCTGCGGATGCCGGAACGGCTTCTCCACGATGAAATAAGACCCGCTCGCCAACAACAAGGCGAGCACGAGGAGCACCCAGCGAATCGAACCCAGCTCACCAAACTGATTGAGGAA
>JAKFDG010000327.1:0-3454 GCA_036677285.1 Pseudoxanthomonas sp. | reverse complement strand
CATGCGCCGACAGCCAGAAGCATTGCTCGCATTCGCTCTGAGCCTGGTCGGCGGACCGCTCCACGGCGCCCCTCCCGCCTCCATGGATCAGACTGCGGAGGAGGCCGCCATCGGCCGCTGGGATATCACCCTGCAGACGCCCTCGGGCGCCGCCCCGTCCTGGCTTGAGATCCGTCGCTCCGGATCGCGGACGCTGGTCGGGCAGTTCGTAGGCGTGGTCGGGAGCGCGCGGCCGATCTCGCGTATTGAAGTGAATGGCGGCGAGCTGCATTTCGCCATTCCGGCGCAATGGGAGAACGGCAACGACGATCTGTCCTTCCAAGGACATGTGCAGGGCGACCGGATGACCGGTTCGATGACATTCCCCGATCGCACGCGCCACGACTTGACTGCTCATCGCGCGCCTTCGCTGCGACGGCCGGCGACGGTGCAATGGGCCGAGCCGATTCGCCTGTTCAACAACACCGATCTGAGCGGCTGGCGTGCGCTGGGTGAATCGCGCTGGCAAGTCGCCGACGGCGTGCTGCGCAATACGGCCGGCGGCGCCAACCTGGTGACCGAACGCACCTTCACCGATTTCAAGCTGCACGTCGAACTGCGCCTGCCCGCAGGCAGCAACAGCGGTGTCTACCTGCGCGGACGTTATGAGGTGCAGATCGCCGATCCGTTGGGCGAACCCGCGAGCGACGGCCTCGGCGCCGTGTACGGTTTCATAGCGCCCAGCGAATACGCGGGCAAAGGCCCGAATGAGTGGCAGTCGCTGGACATCACTTTGATCGGGCGTAGGATCACGGTCATGGTCAACGACAAGACGGTGATCTGTGATCAGGAAATTCCCGGCATCACCGGCGGCGCGCTGGACAGCGAAGAGGGCGCGCCCGGACCCCTGCTGCTGCAGGGCGATCACGGCGCGGTCGAGTTCCGCAACCTCCTCCTGACGCCCGCGCGATGAGCACGGCAACCGACGACACCATCTTCGACGCCATCGTCATCGGCTCCGGCATTTCCGGCGGCTGGGCGGCCAAGGAATTGTGCGAGAAGGGGCTGAAAACGCTGGTACTGGAGCGCGGCCGCAACGTCACCCACATCAAGGACTACCCCACCGCCCACCTCGCGCCCTGGGAGTTGCCGCATCGCGGGGCCTTGCCGCGCAAAGTGGTCGAGGACAACCCGGTCATGAGCAGGATCGCCGGCGAGGACAACGCGCACTTCTTCATCAAGGATGACGTGCACCCCTACGTGCAGGAGCGCCCCTTCGACTGGATCCGCGGCTACCAGGTCGGTGGCAGGTCGCTGGTCTGGGGACGCGGTTGCCAGCGCTGGAGCAAGTACGAGTTCACTGCGCCCGAGCGCCAGGGCTACGGCATCAACTGGCCGATCGGCTACGACGACATCGCCCCGTGGTACTCGCACGTCGAGCGCTTCATCGGCGTGACGGGCACGCGCGACGGGCTCGAAGCGATGCCCGACGGCGAGTTCCAGCCGCCGTTCGAAATGACCTGCATGGAAAAGCACCTCAGCGACAGCATCCGCACGCACTACGGCGACCGCCATGTGGTGCACGGCCGCTTCGCACATCTCACCAAGCCGACGGAAATCCACGTCCACCAGGGCCGCGGTACCTGCATGGCGCGCAATCTGTGCATGCGCGGTTGTCCCTACGGCGGCTATTTCAGTTCCAACTCATCCACGCTGCCGTGGGCGGCCAAAACCGGCAACATGACCTTGCGGCCCCACGCCGTGGTGCATTCCATCCTCTACGACGAGGCCAAGGGCAAGGCGACGGGCGTGCGCGTGATCGACGCCAACACCCATGCCGTCACCGACTATCGCGCGCGCATCGTGTTCGCGAACGCGTCGGCGCTGAACACCACGCTGATCCTGCTCAACTCGGTTTCGCCCCGCTTTCCGCACGGGCTGGGCAACGACAACGGCCTGCTCGGCAAGTACGTCGCCTTCCAGAACTACCGCGCCTCCGGCGGCGGCAAGTTCGATGGCTTCGAGGATCGCTACCACTACGGGCGCAGGCCGTCGGAGTGCATCATCCCCAATTTCCGCAACCTCGCAAAACAGGACATGGATTTCGTCGGTGGCTACACAACGTTCACTGGCGCGTCGCGCGGGCGCGGCGAGGCGACGCCCGCACGCATGGGCGGCGCGTTCAAGGATGCGCAGGCGCAGGTCGGACCGTGGGAGATCTACATGTATCTGCAGGGCGAGACGATTCCCAAGGAAGCCAACCACGTGCGCCTGCACGAGACGCAGAAGGACGAGTGGGGCATCCCGCTGCTGGTCGCGTCGGTGGGATACGACGACAACGACGAGCGCATGATCCGCGACTGGCGCACGCAGGCCGCCGCCATGCTCGAGGTCGCCGGCTGCCGCGACATCAAGACGGTCGACAACAACTGGTCCCCGGGGCGCGATATCCACGAGATGGGCGGCTGCCGCATGGGCAGCGATCCGAAGACCTCGCTGCTCAACCGCTGGAACCAGCTACACGCGTGCCCCAACGTCTTCGTCACCGACGGCGCCTGCATGACCTCCACCGGCAACCAGACCCCTTCGCTGCTGTACATGGCGCTCACGGCGCGCGCGGCTAATCACGCCGTGGGGGAATTGGGGAGGCAGAACCTGTGAACGACCGCAAGCCCCTGATGATTCCGATGACACGGCGCGAAGCGTTGAAGACGGCATCGGCCCTGCTAGGCGGCGCACTGATCGCACCCGCCGTGCTGACCGGATGCACGCCCGAGGACGACAACAAGTCGGCATCGAAAGGGCTGCGCCTGGATGACGAGACGCTGCTGGGCCACATCGCCGACACGCTGCTGCCGACCACCGCGGCTTCGCCGGGCGCGGCGGCGGCCGGCGTGGGCGCGACGATGTTCCTGTTGCTCAGTGAATGCCAAACAGCGGAAGTGCAACAGCGGGTGGCGAACGGATTGCAGGCATTGCGGGCTACTTGCCGTGCGCGCGGTGTCGCCGGCTTCGATGCGATGACACAGGCACAACGGGAACAGTTGCTCGGCGAGATCGATGCCGCCGCGCAACAGGCGGGCGACACGCACTGGTTCGCGGTCTCTCGCGGCCTGGCGCTCCACGCCTACTTCACTTCGGAAATCGGCATGACGCAGGCGACGCGGTTCGTGCTCATCCCGGGGCGGTGGCAAGGATGCATCCCGCTGGCGCCTGGGCAACCGGCGTGGGGATGACGGACAACGCGCGTAAGACGGGTTGATCCGCTCGCTGGACCGGCGCTGCGATCGGGATATTCCGAGGTCCGTAGGCTGGGTTTGCTTCACCAAGCCGCGTATTCATCTGGTTCCCGGCATGCTGTTGATGGGGCCAAGCCAACCCCCCGCTTACATGCTCAGCCTTGGCCCACATTAAGGCCGATGGCCTGGAGCCGCGCTACCACATAGTCCAATTCATCGGACTTCGACGTGTGCCG
>JAKFDG010000326.1:0-5985 GCA_036677285.1 Pseudoxanthomonas sp. | reverse complement strand
CGCCGGCAGGAGCCCTCAGCGGCGCTTCCGCGCGTATGTTTCGTATTCGTTCTCGTCCACGCGCAGCACTTCGCGTGCTGCGCAGCTATCGCGCTTGGTGGCTACACGCGTGCCCTTGGGGCAAAGCCGGTTGGCTTGACCGTCCGTGGCGACCTTCACCTGGGTAGAAACCGCGATGGCGCTGCAGCTTCCCCCGAATCCGATCCTGTAGTGGGCATCGCCATCCTTCACCAGCAGGTACTGCGACCCGTATCGCGCCATTTGGTGGTCGGCCGACAGTTCTACGCAATCCTTGAGTGGCTGGTTGTCGTTTTTGGCGTGCGCGGCCCCCGCGCATGAGGCGAGCGCGACGAGGATCAGTGCCGATTTGAGCTTGAACATGTGAGGGAACCTGGCTGAGATGGCGACCCGGAAGCGAGTCGCGATCAGGCTAGCTGGACGCCAGCGCCGGCGAACCTGCATGAAGTGCGGGTGTCCATGTGCACAGTAAAGACACCAAGACCTGCAAATAAAAAGTGAGCCCTCCAACTGGTTCATTACCTGTGACGAGGGTGGGACAGGCCCTGTTCCTGGCGTCGCAATGCGCAAGGCGACAGGAGAAGCAACCCAGTACCGGAAAGTAACGGGCAACAAAAAGGCGACCAAAGTCGCCTTTCTATTCAATTATTTAGGTCACTTACTTCATTCGATAAGTGATGCGGCCCTTGCTCAGGTCGTAAGGGGTCATTTCGACCTTGACCTTGTCCCCGGTGAGGATGCGGATGTAATTCTTGCGCATGCGGCCGGAGATGTGGGCGATGATTTCGTGGCCATTTTCCAGCTTGACCCGGAACATGGTGTTGGGCAGGGTCTCGGCGACCGTACCTTCGAATTCTATGGAATCGTCTTTCGACATGTAGTCCTGTAGTCCTGTGCGTGTTGCAGTGGCCGGTGGCCGCAAGAGCGGGGATTCTACGCGCCACCCGGCCCGCACGCAAAAAATCCGTTAACCCGCGCTGACTTCCGCCAGTCCGGAGGCTGCCAGCTCGCCAAAGGCCAGGGTCCAGCTGCCGGCGATCCCGGGCTGCCGGGTCAATTCCTCCACCTGGTGCAGGAATTCGACCCGCGGCCAGCTTTCCGCCCCCAGCCCGACCAGATGGTCGTTCTCCACCTGCGCGTCGATCAGCGGCCAGCCCCATTTACGCAACCGGCAGGCCAGAGCAGCCAAGGCGACCTTGGAACCGCCGGATTCGGCGCTGAACATGCTCTCTCCGAAGAACATCCGCCCGATCGCCACCCCATAGATGCCGCCAACCAGCCTTGCGCGGTCGAAGACCTCGACCGAGTGCGCGTGCCCCAGGCGATGCAATTCCAGATAGGCGGCCTGCATCTCCCGGGTGATCCAGGTGCCGTCCTGCCCCGGCCGGGGAGAGGTCGCGCACGCCGCAACGACCTGGGCGAAGGCGGTATCGGCCTGCACACGCCAGCTGCTACGGCGCAGGCTGCGACGGAAACGCGACGAAAGAGGCACGCGATCGGTGCGGAAGACCATGCGCGGATCCGGCGTCCACCACAGGATTGGCTGCCCTTCGGAAAACCACGGGAACACACCGTGCCGGTAGGCATTGAGCAGGCGTTCGGGGGAAAGGTCGCCGCCGATGGCGAGCAGGCCATCAGGCTGGCGCAGTGCGGAGTCGGCTGGCGGGAAGGGAGCGCCGGGATCGGGGGGCAACAGGAAAGGGCGCTGGCTCATCAGCCCATTATGTGGCGCAGGAGCAACGTAAGTCGCGACCTAAAGCAGGACCTTTCAGATCAGCTCGCAACGCAAATTCTTATGTCGCTCCTACGGACTACGGCGGAATGGCGAATGCGTTGCCAAGGTCGCGGCATAACGCTCCACCGAACGCGTTTCCTCCGCACACCAGCGCCGCAACGCATCCGAGAAATCCGCATCGGCGATCCAGTGGCGGCTGCGCACGAACACCGGCAGGAATCCGCGTGCGATCTTGTGTTCGCCCTGCGCACCGGGTTCGAACACGCGCAGTCCCTCGCGCAGGCAATACTCGATGCCCTGGTAATAGCAGGTCTCGAAATGCAGCCCGGGCAGGGTTTCGCTCGCACCCCAATAGCGACCGTACAAGGTGTCGCCACCGCACAGGCATAGCGCTCCAGCGATCGGATGGCCCTCGCGTTCGGCCAGGAACATGACCAGGCTGCGTGGCATGGTCCGGGCCAGGTGGCGCAGGAATTCCAGGGTCAGGGCAGGAGAGTTGCCGTAGTCGCGGAAGGTCAGCAGATAGAACTCGAACATGGTGGCGAGGTCGTCCTCACTGGCCTCGTCGCCGTGGACCACGCGATAGGTGATGCCGGCGCGTTGCACCTTGGCACGTTCCTGGCGGATGTTCTTGCGGTGCTTATGGTCGAAGGCGGCGAGGAATGCGTCGAAATCCCCCCAGCCGGCATCGTTGCGCCAGTGGTACTGCACGTCGATCCGCGGCAACCAGTTCGTATCGAATACCGCATCTTCCCCGGCGGTATGGAAATTGATGTGTGCCGAGGAAACCCCCGAAGAACGGGATTGCTCGATCGCCGCGTCGAGCAACGCTCTCCTGTGGACATCGGTGCGCGCCAGCAGGCGTGGGCCGGTGACGGGCGAGTAGGGTACGGCCCCCAGCCATTTTGGGAAATAGTCGCGTCCGTACTGCGCATAGGCATGCGCCCAGGCATGGTCGAACACGAATTCGCCGTGCGAATTGGCCTTCAGGTAACCCGGCGTCGCCGCAACCAGCTCATCGCCTTCCCACAAGGTGACGTGGTGCGGCGTCCAGCCCCAGTCCTCGCGCAGGCAGCCGTGCTGTTCCAGGCCGGAAAGGAAGGCGTGGGAAACGAACGGGTTGTTTCCATCGTGCAGGGCATCCCATTGCGTATCGGAAACCTGGGTAAGGTTGCCGAGAATGCGCAGCCTGGTCATGCGGGATCGTTGGCACGGCGGTATACATCCGGATCATGCTTCTGCATGTGCCGCTCCGGCTGGCTCAGCGGGGTGAAGCCGAAGCCGTCGTACAACCCCTGCATATCGCGCGTGACCAGATGCCAACGGCGCAATCCCTGCAGGCGGGGATCTTCCATCACCGCCTTGACGATATCGCGCCCGTACCCCTTGCCCCGATGTTCCGGCACCACGAACACATCCGCCAGGTAGGCGAACGTGGCCTGGTCGGTGACCGCACGTGCGAACGCGACCTGCCTGCCGTCGAGATAGCCGCCCAGGCAGACCGAATGGGCCAATGCGCGTTCCAGGGTGGGGCGAGGGATGCCTGCAGCCCAGTACGAGCCGGCAAGGAAATCATGGATCAGCGCGATATCCAGCTCAGCCGGGTCCGCGCTGATCCGCAGCATCAGGCGTCCTTGTCCAAAAACCGCTCCGCATCCAGCGCTGCCATGCAGCCAAAGCCGGCCGAGGTGACGGCCTGGCGGTAGTGCTGGTCGGCCACGTCACCCGCGGCGAACACACCGGTGACCGTGGTCTGGGTGGCGCCGCCCTCCAGGCCCGACTTGATCGTCAGGTAGCCGTTCTTCATCTCCAGCTGGCCTTCGAACAGGCTGGTGTTGGGGGTGTGCCCGATGGCCACGAACAGGCCATGCACGGTCAGGTCGCGGGTGCCGCCGTCCAGCAGCGATTTCACCCGTACCCCGGTCACGCCGGCCTCGTCGCCCAGCACTTCGTCCACTGCGTGATGCCAGACCAGCTCGATCTTCCCGGACTGGACCTTGGCGAAAAGCTTGTCCTGCATGATCTTCTCGGCGCGCAGGGTGTCACGGCGATGCACCAGGTAGACCTTGCGGCAGATGTTGGCCAGGTACAGGGCTTCTTCCACCGCGGTATTGCCGCCGCCGATCACCGCCACGTCCTGGTCGCGGTAGAAGAACCCGTCGCAGGTAGCACAGGCGGAGACCCCGCGGCCCTTGAAGGCATCCTCCGACGCCAGCCCCAGGTACTTGGCGGTGGCGCCGGTGGCGATGATCAGGGCATCGGCGGTGTATTCGCCGTTGTCGCCGATCAGCTTGAACGGGCGCTGCGCCAGGTCGACGGTGTGGATATGGTCGAAGATCACCTCGGTATCGAAGCGCTCGGCATGCGCCTGCATCCGCGTCATCAGGTCCGGGCCCATCAGGCCGTGGACATCGCCCGGCCAATTGTCCACTTCGGTGGTGGTCATGAGCTGGCCGCCTTGCTGCAGGCCGGTGATCAGGACAGGCTTGAGGTTGGCGCGGGCGGCGTAGACGGCGGCGGTCCAACCGGCGGGGCCGGAACCCAGAATCAACAGGCGGCAGTGCTTGGACGAATTGATGGAAGAGAGGCTCATGTATACTCAAAATGAGGGTGGGGAATGCAACAAGGATGCGTGCCGCATCGTCATTCGCAGGCGCATAGAGTGGCGGCGGGACGCAGTTGAATCAAGGCGCGTGGGTGGAATGCCCTGATGCACACCGGCCACACCATGCGAGGAATGACCTGCGCCGCGTTGCGGCGTTTTTGTTGCAAGTCACTTCCACATGGTTGTCCTCGCAAGTGCTGGTGCGTTGCTGTAATCCCCCGTAGATTCGTTTATTATCAACGACTAATGCAGCATTCTTAAGGTCTGGTCGATAGGTGGCAAAACAGCTTCCGGCAAATGCAAAAGCCAAGGGCGCCAATTCGGCTTCCCGCAAACAGGCGTCGCTGCCCAATCCGCGGCGCCAGCGCCTGTGGCGCGACCTTGCCCTCATCGCCATCGCGCCCTTGCTGCTGTATCTGCTGGCGAGCCTCTTCACCTACTCCCCGGATGATCCTGGCTGGTCGCAGGCCGGCAGCCTCACTGCGCCGATCCACAACATGGGCGGACGCGTAGGGGCGTGGCTCGCGGATGTCCTGTTGTACCTCTGCGGCTATGTCGCCTTCCTGCTGCCGATCATGCTGGGCGTGGTCGCGTGGATCGCGTTGTTCGGCATGGACAGCGATGGTGATGGCGAGGCCGACCTGGGGCCGGCCTTGCGTCTGGTGGGCATCGTCGGCTTCCTGATTTCCACGACGGGCCTGTTGTTCATGCGCGGCACACCGGCTCCGGATTTCTCCGCCGGAGCGGGAGGAATCCTGGGTCGGCTCGTGGGCGGATCGCTCAACAGCCTGTTCGGCAGCCTCGGCGGCAACCTGTTCCTGCTTGCGCTGTTCCTGGTGTCGGTGACGCTGGCCACCGGCCTGTCCTGGTTTGCGGTGATGGAACGCATCGGCAAGGGCGTCATGGCCTTGCCGGCGTTGTTCCGGCGTGGCACCCAGCAGGCAACGGAGTGGAACCAGGCCCGTGTCTTCCGCGAGGAACGCGAGGAAGTGCGCAAGGTCGACGCGGTCGCGCGCGCCAGGCGCGAACCCGTGCACATCCAGCCGCCCCCCGCAGCGGTCATCGAGAAGAGCGATCGCGCCAAGCGCGAGCAGCAGATCCCGCTGTTCCACGGCACCGGCGGCGACGCATCCGGTCTTCCGCCGCTGTCGCTACTGGATGATCCGAAGCCCCAGACCGTGGGCTATTCCGAGGAAACCCTGGAAACCCTGTCGCGGCAGATCGAGTTCAAGCTCAAGGATTTCCGCATCGACGTGAACGTGGTCGGCGCCTATCCCGGACCGGTGATCACGCGTTTTGAAATGGAACCCGCGCCGGGCGTGAAGGTCAGCCAGATCAGTTCGCTGGACAAGGACATCGCCCGCGGCCTCAGCGTGAAGGCGGTGCGCGTGGTCGATGTGATTCCCGGCAAATCGGTGGTCGGGTTGGAAATCCCCAACACCAGCCGCGAAATGATCTACCTCAGCGAGCTGCTGCGCTCCAAGGAATACGACAAGTCCTCCAGTCCGCTGACCCTGGCGCTGGGCAAGGACATCGCCGGCCGTCCCACCGTGGCCGACCTGGCGCGCATGCCGCATCTGCTGGTGGCCGGCACCACCGGGTCGGGCAAGTCGGTGGCGGTCAACGC
>JAKFDG010000325.1:0-2365 GCA_036677285.1 Pseudoxanthomonas sp. | reverse complement strand
CCCGGATCTGGAACTGCGCGCGCCGCTGGCCGAATTCGCGATCGACGACGAGGGGTTGTCGCGTGACGACTGGCTGGACCTGCTGATCACGCATCGCCTGCAGCCCGCGTTCCCACGGAATCGGATCACAGTGGTGCGCGACTGGCCGGCCAGCCAGTGTGCGCTGGCCCGGATCCGGCCCGGCGAGCCGCCGCTCGCCGAACGCTTCGAGCTGTACCTGGGCCACCACGAACTCGCCAATGGCTACCACGAGCTCACCGATGCGACAGAGCAACGCCGGCGTTTCCAGCGCGACCTGAGCGTAAGGGAAGGCAGGATTGCCTCGTTGCCCCCCGTAGACGAGCGCCTGCTCGCGGCGCTCGAACAGGGCATGCCCGGGTGCGCTGGAGTGGCGCTGGGCATGGATCGACTGTTGATGGCGATGCTGGGAACCGATCGCATCGCCGAGGTGCTGGCGTTCGATTTTTCGCGGGCCTGAATGCACGGATAGCGGCAGCTCCGGGTAACCGATTTCTTGAATCCACGTTCATGAGAACGGTGTGACCCTTGCGGTACCGATAGCGGGGGTGGCGGCATGAAGACTCTCATCAAGTGGTTGGCGGTATCACTGTTGGCAATGGCGGGTAGTGGCTGTGTCCTTTCCGACGACCTGCTTTACGGTGGCGGCGGTAACGGTTACCCCGGGTCCGGCGGTTACCCTTCTCCGGATTACGGCCAGGGTGGGCAGCGTTTCCGTTGCGAGTCGGACAACAACCGCCAGCGTTACTGCACCGTGGATACGCGCGGCGGCGTGCAGATGGTCAGGCAGCTATCCAGCACACCCTGTCTGCGCGGCCGCACCTGGGACTACGACCGCCATGGCGTCTGGGTCTCGCACGGCTGCCGCGCGGAATTCGCCACCGGTTATGGCTACGGCGATGATTACTACGGTGGTGGCGACAATTACCAAGGCCGTGATGTGATCCGCTGCGAATCCAGCGACAACCGCACCCGGCAGTGTGCCGTCGATACCCGTGGCGGCGTGCGTCTCGTACGCCAGCTTTCGTCCTCGGCCTGCATGGAAGGCCGGAGCTGGGGCTATGGCCGCAACGAAATATGGGTGTCGCAGGGCTGCCGCGGCGAATTCCAGGTCGGGGCAGGTGGTTCCGGTTGGGGCGGTGGTTATCCCGGCAGCGATTACGGCCAGACCTTGCGTTGCGAGTCCAGCGACAACCGCCATCGCCGTTGCAACGTCGCGGTCCGCCATGGCGTGGATCTGGTGCGCCAGTTGTCCGGTACCCGCTGCATGGAAGGCAACAACTGGGGCTGGGATCGCTCCGGAATCTGGGTGGATCGCGGTTGCCGCGCCGAGTTCCGCGTGCGCTGAGCGGTTTCGTAGATGCGTCCACCGCAGCCGTCGTGCCCATGCACGCCGGCTGTTTTGCTTGGCGGTTAAACTTCGCCCATGAACAACGAAATCGACTACGCGCGCTACGACCGCATCCGCCCGATCCTGTGGACCGGAGAAGCCCTGGAATTGCTTGATCAGCGCAAGCTGCCGTTCCAGGTCGAACACCTGAGCTGCACCAGCAGCGATGAAGTCGCCGCCGCGATCCATTCACTCGCCGTACGCGGCGCGCCGGCGATCGGCATCGCCGCCGGTTGGGGCGTTGTCCTTGCCGCGCGTGAAATCGAGGCCGCTGACGGTCCCGAGGCCGCACTCAAACTGGAGCCGGCCTTGCAACGCCTGAACGCCGCACGTCCCACCGCGGTCAACCTGGCCTGGGCATTGGCGCGCATGCGCAAGGTACTCAAGGCTGCGGGCGCGGACTGGCGGCGAGTGCTGGAGGATGAAGCCCAGGCCATCGCCGAAGAGGACTTGGCCGCCAATCGCCACATGGGCGCGCTGGGTGCCGGGCTGATCAGCCCGGGCAGTGGCGTGCTGACCCACTGCAATACCGGTTCGCTGGCCACGGCGGGTTTCGGTACCGCGCTGGGCGTGATCCGCGCTGGCGTGGCCCAGGACCGCATCGCACGCGTGTTCGCGGATGAAACCCGCCCCTGGCAGCAGGGCGCGCGCCTGACCGTGTGGGAACTGCAGCAGGACGGCATCGATTCGACCCTGATCGCCGATTCCGCCGCTTCGCACCTGATGAAGACCGGAGCGGTGCAGTGGGTGGTGGTCGGCGCCGACCGGATCTGCGCCAACGGCGACACCGCCAACAAGATCGGCACCTACCAGCTAGCCATCGCGGCCCGCCACCACGGCGTGAAGTTCATGGTGGTGGCGCCTTCCTCGACGGTGGACATGGATACCGCCAGCGGCGACCTGATCGAGATCGAGGAACGGGATCCTGGCGAAATGCTCGGCATCGGCGGGGTGCGC
>JAKFDG010000324.1:0-2101 GCA_036677285.1 Pseudoxanthomonas sp. | reverse complement strand
AATAGGCAAATACTATGATGGTGATTCCATCCATCGATTTGCTCAATTGTGCATAACAGCATAAATTTGTCGCGTTGCAGCAGCACCCAGCTTTACTACCCGCTCCCCAAACCCCAACAAGGAACCGCAGATGTCCCTGATCAACACCCAAGTCAAGCCGTTCAAGGCGACCGCCTACCAGCAGGGCGAATTCATCGAAGTCACCGACGCCAGCCTGAAAGGCAAATGGTCGGTGGTCATCTTCATGCCCGCCGCCTTCACCTTCAACTGCCCGACCGAAGTCGAGGACGCCGCGGAAAACTACGCCGAGTTCCAGAAGGCCGGCGCCGAGGTCTACATCGTCACCACCGACACCCACTTCTCGCACAAGGTGTGGCACGAAACCTCGCCGGCGGTCGGCAAGGCCCAGTTCCCGCTGGTCGGCGACCCGACCCACCAGCTGACCCGCGCGTTCGACGTGCATATCGACGAGGAAGGCCTGGCCCTGCGCGGCACCTTCGTCATCAACCCGGCCGGCGTGATCAAGACCCTGGAAATCCACGACAACGCCATCGCCCGCGACGTCAAGGAAACCCTGCGCAAGCTGAAGGCCGCGCAGTACGTCGAAGCGCACCCGGGCGAAGTGTGCCCGGCCAAGTGGAAGGAAGGCGAAAAGACCCTGGCCCCGTCGCTGGACCTGGTCGGCAAGATCTGAAAACTCTCTCCCTGTCGCCCTTGCCTTCCCCGTTCGCGGGGAAGGTCTTGGCGGCAGTCTGGAACCCGTGCGCCGCGCGGCTTGCAGACTGCTTCCAGACAAACATCCGCCCGGAGAACCCCGCTTCATGTTGGACGATTCCCTCAAGACCCAGTTAAAGGCCTATCTGGAACGACTGACCCGTCCGGTGCTGCTGGTCGCCGCGTTGGACGATGGCGAGAAATCGCGCGAGATGCGCGAACTGCTGACCGAAATCGAATCGCTGTCGGACATGGTTTCGTACAACGAGCACCGCGACGCCGGCGACCGCACGCCGTCGTTCTCGATCCGCTCGCCGGGAGAGGAAATCCACCTGGTCTTCGCCGGGCTGCCGATGGGCCACGAATTCACTTCGCTGGTGCTGGCGTTGCTGCAAGTGGGCGGTTATCCGTCCAAGGCCGCAGTCGACACCATCGAGCAGATCAGGAACCTCGAAGGGAAGTTCGAATTCGAGACCTACTTCTCGCAGAGCTGCCACAACTGCCCTGACGTGGTGCAGGCGCTGAACCTGATGGCGGTGCTGAACCCGGACATCAGGCACGTCGCCATCGACGGCGCGCTGTTCCAGAACGAAACCAGCGAACGCCAGATCATGGCCGTGCCGACGATCTGGCTCAACGGCGAGATGTTCGGCAGCGGGCGCATGACCCTGGAAGAAATCGTCGCCAAGGTCGACACCGGCGCCAGCAGGCAGGAGGCTGAAAAGATTTCCGCCAGGTCCCCCTATGAAGTGCTGGTGGTCGGCGGCGGCCCCGCCGGCGCGGCCGCGGCCATCTACGCCGCGCGCAAGGGCATCCGCACCGGCGTGGCGGCCGAGCGTTTCGGCGGCCAGGTGCAGGACACGATGGCCATCGAGAACTTCATCTCGGTCCAGGAAACCGAAGGCCCGAAGCTGGCGGCCGCGCTGGAAGCACACGTGCGCCAGTACGAAGTCGACATCATGAACCTGCAGCGCGCCGAACACCTGACGCCAGCCGAGGGCGATGGCCTGATTGAAATCAAGCTGGCGAATGGCGCTTCGCTCAAGTCGAAGAGCGTGATTCTTTCCACCGGCGCGCGCTGGCGGCAGATGAACGTGCCGGGCGAAGAGCAGTACCGCAACAAGGGCGTGGCCTATTGCCCGCACTGCGACGGCCCGCTGTTCAAGGGCAAGCGCGTGGCGGTGATCGGTGGCGGCAATTCCGGCGTGGAAGCGGCGATCGACCTGGCCGGCATCGTCAAGCACGTCACCCTGATCGAATTCGACCACCAGCTGCGCGCCGATGAAGTGCTGCAGCGCAAGCTGCGCAGCCTGCCGAACGTGGACGTCATCGTTTCGGCGATGACCACCGAAGTGTTGGGCGACGGCAACAAGGTCAACGGCCTGGT
>JAKFDG010000323.1:0-12109 GCA_036677285.1 Pseudoxanthomonas sp. | reverse complement strand
GAAATACGGATCGGCACTTCGCAATGCAGGTCGTCGCCGTCGCGCTGGAAGATGGGGTGCTCGCGCACGCGCACCTCCACGTACAGATCGCCTGGTGGTGTGCCAGAGGGGCCGGCCTCGCCCTCGCCCGCCAGGCGGATGCGGTCGCCGTTGTCCACGCCCGAGGGGATCTTCACCGACAGGATTTTTTCCTCTTCCACGCGGCCGGCGCCGTGGCAGTCCTGGCAGGGGTTGCGGATGACCTGGCCGCGCCCGCCGCAATGCGGGCAGGCCTGTTGCATGGCGAAAATGCCACGCTGCATACGTACCTGGCCGCGACCGCTGCAGGTGCTGCAGGTCTCGGTCTTGCCGTCTTCCGAACCTGATCCATGGCACGGATTGCACACCACCAGCGTGGGGATTTCGATGCGCTTCTCGATGCCGGCGACCGCTTCCTCCAGGTCCAGCTCCATCACGTAGCCGACATCGGCGCCGCGCCGCGCCGCGCGTGCGCCACCGCCGCCGAAGATGTTGCCGAAAATATCGCCGAAAATATCGCCCATGTCGGCGGGGCCCGGACCGGCGCCGCCACCGCCCATGCCATGTTCGAACGCGGCATGGCCGTGCTGGTCGTACATGCGGCGCTTGCCGCCGTCCGACAGCACCTCGTAGGCTTCCTTGCATTCCTTGAACGCGGCTTCCGCAGCGTGGTCGCCAGGGTTCCGGTCAGGATGGTGCTTCATCGCACAACGACGGTAGGCCTTCTTCAGCTCTTCCTCGTTGGCGTTGCGGGCCACGCCCAGCACTTCGTAGTAGTCGCGTTTGCTCATGTTCTTTGGGAGACGTAAGGAAGGAGTGAGGCGGAAAAGCAAGACGGGAGATCGCAGCGCACCACGTCTCCCGTCTCCCGCTTAGCGACTATCGGGGCTTACTTCTTCTCGTCGTCTTTCACTTCGGTGAACTCGGCATCGACCACGTCTTCCGTCGGGCTGCCCGCATCACCACCCGCATCGCCCGGCGGCTCGGCCGAGGCGGCGATCGCGGCGTACAGCGACTGGCTGGCTTCCTCCAGGCCCTTGGTCTTGGCTTCGATCTGGCCCTTGTCGTCGCTCTTCATCGCCGTTTCCAGCTCGGCGAGCGCCGCTTCGACCCGGCCGATCACGTCGCCACCGACCTTGCTGCCGTGTTCGGTGATGGCGTTGCGGGTGGCGTGGATAAGGCCGTCGGCCTGGTTGCGCGCCTGCACCAGCTCATGGAACTTCCTGTCCTCGTCGCGGTGCGTTTCGGCATCGGCCACCATCTGCTGGATCTCGGCCTCGGACAGGCCGGAGCCCGCCTTGATCTCGACCTTCTGTTCCTTGTTGTTCTTCTTGTCCTTGGCCGACACGTGCAGGATGCCGTTGGCGTCGATGTCGAACGACACTTCCACCTGCGGCATGCCGCGCGGCGCGGCGTCGATGCCGGTGAGGTCGAACTTGGCCAGCGACTTGTTATAGCGGGCCTGTTCGCGTTCGCCCTGCAGCACGTGCACGGTCACCGCGGACTGGTTGTCCTCGGCGGTGGAGAAGGTCTGCGAAGCCTTGGTCGGGATCGTGGTGTTCTTCTCGATGATCTTGGTGAACACGCCGCCCAGGGTCTCGATGCCCAGGCTCAGCGGGGTCACGTCCAGCAGCAGCACGTCCTTCACGTCGCCGCCGAGCACGCCGCCCTGGATCGCGGCGCCGAGGGCGACAGCTTCATCCGGGTTGACGTCCTTGCGCGGTTCCTTGCCGAAGAACTCGGTCACCGCCTGCTGCACCTTGGGCATGCGGGTCTGGCCGCCGACCAGGATCACTTCGCCGATCTCGCTGCTGCGGATGCCGGCATCGTTCAACGCGATGCGGCACGGCTCGATGGTCTTCTTGATCAGATCTTCCACCAGCGCTTCGAGCTTGGCGCGGGTCAGCTTTATGTTGAGGTGCTTGGGACCGGAGGCATCGGCGGTCACGTACGGCAGGTTCACTTCGGTCTGCTGCGAGGACGACAGTTCGATCTTGGCGCGTTCGGCCGCGTCCTTCAGGCGCTGCAGGGCCAACGGGTCTTTGCGCAAGTCGATGCCCTGGTCCTTCTGGAATTCCTCGACGAGGTAGTCGATGACGCGCTTGTCGAAGTCTTCGCCGCCCAGGAAGGTGTCACCATTGGTGGCCAGCACTTCGAACTGCTTCTCGCCGTCGACGTTGGCGATTTCGATAATGGACACGTCGAAGGTGCCGCCGCCCAGGTCATAGACCACGATCTTGCGGTCGCCGCCGTCCTTGTCCAGGCCATAGGCCAGTGCGGCCGCGGTGGGTTCGTTGATGATGCGCTTGACGTCCAGGCCGGCGATCTTGCCGGCGTCCTTGGTGGCCTGGCGCTGGCTGTCGTTGAAGTAGGCCGGCACGGTGATCACCGCCTCGGTGACGGTCTCGCCGAGGAAGGCTTCGGCGGTCTTCTTCATCTTCTCCAGGATGCGCGCGGAGATTTCCTGCGCCGACAGCTTCTTGCCGTCGGAGGTGCTTACCCAGGCGTCGCCATTGTCGTGCTGGGTAATGCCGTACGAGACCAGCCCGATGTCCTTCTGCACTTCGGCATCGGTGAACTTGCGGCCGATCAGTCGCTTCACCGCGTAGAAGGTGTTCTTGGGATTGGTGACGGCCTGGCGCTTGGCCGAGGCGCCGACCAGCACTTCGCCGTCCTTGGTGTAGGCGACGATGGAGGGGGTGGTGCGGTCGCCTTCCGAGTTTTCGATGACGCGGGCCTTGCCGCCGTCCATGATCGCCACGCACGAGTTGGTCGTGCCGAGGTCGATGCCGATGATCTTGCCCATGTTGCTTGCTCCCTAGAAGTCAGTCTTTGGCCGGCCAGTTGCCGGGTTATGGATGGAATGTGGGGTTGCGTGGGCGGCGTTCAAGCGTTCTGCCCGCCACGTGTTCATCAATCGTGCTTCGCCACCACGACCAGGGCAGGACGCAGCAGGCGGTCGTTGAGCAGGTAGCCTTTCTGGAAGACCTGGACCACGCTCCCCGGGGCCGCGCCGGCGGCTTCCACTTGGCTGATGGCCTGGTGGTATTCCGGGTTGAAGGCCTCGCCGGTGGGGTCGATCATGCTCAGGCCGTTGTCCGCAGCCACTTTCAGCAACTGGCGGAAGGTCAGTTCCAGGCCATCGTGCAACGGACCGGGCTCCTTGCCCGCGGCGGCCAGGCCCGCGTCCAGGCTGTCGAAAACCGGCAGCAGGTCGGACAGCAGGCGTTCGTTGGCGAACTTGCGCAACTGCTCGAGGTCGCGGCTGACCCGCTTGCGCTGGTTCTCCAGGTCGGCGCGCTCGCGCATGACGTCGGCGCGAGTCTGCTCCAGCTCGGCGCGGAGCTGTTCGACCTGCGCGGCCAATTGGCTCTCGAGGCTGGTTTCTTCGTCCATGGGGGTGTCGGTATCCGGCAAGGGACTGGACTCGTTGTGGCTATGGATCATGTCGGGTTCCGTAGGAAGGCCGCCCCGGTTGCGGGCAGGTCAGACCAACCTATGGGGCCGGCGCTTCCGGATTCAAGGCGGAACCAAGCGCTTCGGCCGCGGCCTGGACCACCGGAATCACCCGTTCATAGGCCATCCGCGTAGGCCCGATCACCCCCAGGACCCCCAGCACCTGCCCCCCGGCCAGGTACGGCGCGGTGACCACGGAAACCCCGTCAAGCGGCGCCAGGCCGGTTTCCTCGCCGATGAAGATGCGCACCCCGGGCGCCTGCAGGGTGCGCTCCAGCAACTGCAGGATCTCGCGCTTGCGGGCGAAGGTCTCGAAGAGCTCGCGCAGGCGATCCAGGTCGGACAGGTCCTGCACACCCATCAGCCGGGTTTGCCCGGTCAGCACCATGTCGTCCCCGGCCGGGACGAAGGCGTGTTCGGCCAGTTCCACGGTGTGGGCCAGCAGCCCCTCCATTTCGGCCTGGGCATTGCGCAGGTCGTGCAGCAGGGTCGCGCGGATTTCCGACAGCGGCCGGCCCGCGAAATTGGAATTGAGGAAGTTCGCGACCCGCTCCAGTTCGGAGGAGTCATAAACGCGACGCGGTTCGATCACCCGGTTCTGCACGTCGTTGTCGGCGAATACCAGGATTGCCAGCACCCGGCGTCCGTCCAGGGGCACGAAATCGATGTGGCGGAAGGCGAACTGTTCCCGCTTCGGCGCGCTGACCACGCCAACGAAGTGGGTCATGGCCGACAGCAGCTCCGACGCATTGCCGAGCAACGACTGGGTACCCGAGCCCGCGGGCAGCTCCGAACGCAGCCGTGCCACCTCGCGCTCGCCGAGCGGCTGCATCTGCACCAGGCTGTCGACGAACACGCGATAACCCTGCGCGGTGGGAATCCGCCCGGCCGAGGTATGCGGTGAAGTCAGCAGGCCGATCTCTTCCAGGTCGCCCAGGATGTTGCGGATGGTGGCCGCGCTGACATCCAGTCCCGCATGCCGCGCCAGCGTCTGCGAACCGACCGGCTCGCCGTCGCGGATATAGCGCGCAATCAGCGTCCGCAGCAGGTGGCGCGCGCGCGGATCGAGCGCGGATTCGTGCGGATTGGGCAAGGATGGCGTCATCGGTTCGATTAGATAGTCGTATTGTCGCAGTGCTGCAAGCAGTTGGTGACTTCCGGCAACTTGTTCCGTCCCGCCGGCGATGGTCAATTGGCCGTCCCGCCGCGGAGCTCCACATGCATTATCTCGCCGTCAAACTGCTGCACATCGCCGTGGTCGTCCTGTTCCTGGGAAATATCACCACCGGCCTGTTCTGGGTTCGTCATGCCAAGCGCTATCGGACACCGGCGCGGATTGCCGAGGCGATGGACGGCGTCATCCGGAGCGATCGCCTGTTCACCCTGCCTTGCGTGGTCCTGATCACCTTGGCTGGTCTGGCAGCGGCCTGGTTGGGCGGATTCAGGATCCTGCATACGGGTTGGATCGTCTGGGGATTGGGCCTGTTCTCGGTGTCCGGAATCGCATTTCTCCGGCTGGCGCCCCTGCAGCGGCGCATCCGTGACTATGCCGCGCGAGCCGACGCAGACTGGGAAACCTGCCTCCACCTGCTTCGTCGTTGGGACCTGATCGGTGCGATCAGTCTGGCGGCGGCCTGGGCGGCGTTGACGGTGATGGTGCTCAAGATTCCAGGCTGAATTTCCGGTTTTCCCCATGCGCAGTCTCAAGCGGCGAGCCCCGAGCCACTACAATGCGCGGCCATGCTCAAACACCTCGCCCTCAAGGACTTCGCCGTCGTACGTGCCGCCGAACTGGAGTTCGGCGCGGGCATGACCGTGATTTCGGGGGAAACCGGCGCCGGCAAGTCCCTCCTGGTCGATGCGATGGGCTTCCTCTCCGGTCTGCGCGCCGACAGCGGCGTGGTCCGCCACGGCGCTGAACGCGCCGAGCTGTCCGCGGAATTCGGCCTGGACGATGCCCCCCCTGCCCTCGCCTGGCTGCGCGAGAACGAACTCGACGACAGCGACTCCTGCCAGTTGCGCCGCGTGATCCGAGCCGACGGGGGTTCGCGCGCCTGGATCAACGGGCGCAGCGTCACCCTGTCGCAGCTCACCGAGCTCGCTGCGCTGCTGGTGGAAATCCATGGCCAGCACGAACAGCAGGCCCTGCTGTCGCGGCCCAGCCAGTTGGACTTGCTCGACGCCTACGCCCGCAACGACGCCGAGCGCTTGGCCGTGCGCAACACCGCGAACACGTGGAACAGTTTGCTCGGCGAACGCGACAACCTCTTGCGGCAGGGCGATGTCTCCGACCGCATCAACTACCTGGAACACCAGTTCGCGGAACTCGAGCGCGAGGATCTCGCGGCTCCAGCCATCGAAGCCCTTTCCGCGAGCCATCGCCGGCAAGCCCACGCTTCCGGGCTGATCGATGCCTGCAATTCCGCGTTCGCGCGCCTGGCCGGCGACGAGGCGCCGTCGGTGTCGCGGCAGCTGCAGCAGACCCGCAGCGAACTCGCGCGCATGATCGAGCACGAACCGCGCCTGGGCGATGTCGATGCCCTGCTGGACAGCGCCAACATCCAGCTCGACGAGGCGCTGGTAGTACTCGGACGAATCCGCGAGGACCTGGACGCGGACCCCGCCCAGTTCATGGAACTGGAGCGCAAGCTCACCCGCATCCACGACCTGGCGCGCAAGCATCGGGTCGCGCCCGCGCAACTGGGCGCGCAGCGCGACGCCGTTGCCACCGAGCTGGACAGTCTGCGCGGAGCCGGCGAGCGACTGCTCAGCCTCAATAACGAAATCGAGGCAGCCACGGCGGCCTGGCGCATCGCCGCCGGCAAGCTGGCGAAAACGCGACAAAGCGCAGCTACGAAACTCTCGAAGGCGACCACTGCCCTGATCGCCGAGCTCGGCATGGGCGGCGGCCACTTCCAGATCGCGATCGAGCCGAACGAAACCGAGCGGGCCGACCCGCTGGGCTCGGAACGGGTGGAATTCCTGGTCGCCGCCAACGCCGGCCAGCCGCCGCGCGCCTTGCGCAGGGTCGCCTCGGGCGGCGAACTCTCGCGCATCTCGCTGGCGATCGAAGTCGCCGCGCTGGGCCTGGACGCGGTGCCGACCATGGTCTTCGACGAAGTGGATTCTGGGATCGGCGGCGGCATCGCCGAGATAGTCGGCCAGAAGTTGCGTGCCTTGGGCGACAAGCGCCAGGTACTTTGCGTCACCCACCTGCCGCAGGTCGCCGCGCAGGGCCATGCGCATTACCGGGTCAGCAAGGCGCCAGTGGACGGCATGACCCAGAGCGCGGTCGAATCGCTGGGCGCGAAGCAACGCGAGGAAGAACTCGCCCGCATGCTCGGTGGCGTGGAAGTCAGCAAGGAAGCGCGGGCTGCGGCGCGGAAGTTACTGGCGAGTACCTAGCCAGTTCAAGGGAAAAGCGGGCGCGCTGCGGCGCGTTCGATCATGCCGACACAGTCAGTCTTTTCGCGGCGCCTTCTTGCGCACGTACAGCACCAGCGAGTGCTCCTCGATCTCGTAGCCATGCTGCGCGGCGATCTTGCGCTGCAGTGCCTCGATCTCCTCGCTGGAGAATTCGACGACCTTGCCGGTGTCGATGTCGACCATATGGTCATGATGCTCGCCGCGATCCAGTTCGTACACCGCCTGGCCGCCCTCGAAATTGTGCTTCAGCACCAGGCCGGCGGCCTCGAACTGGGTGAGGACGCGGTATACCGTGGCCAGGCCGATCTCATCGCCATGCTCCAGCACGTGGCGGTAGATGTCTTCGGCGGTCATGTGCCGGGGCTTGCTCTGTTCCAGCAGCTCCAGGATGCGCATCCGCGGATGCGTCACCTTCAACCCGGCTTTGCGTAGATCCTGCGATTCCATGGCCTCTCCGTTCATTGGCGGTTTAACGCCAGCTGCCTCGGACTGGGTTGCGGCGGACGCGGGAAGTGTATCATCGCCCGGTCTTCTTCCTGCCCAATGCGATGCACTTCCCGATGCGTAAATTCTTGCTGGTCGCCGCCGTCGCCCTTGCCACTTCCGGTTGCGGCATCCTCTACAAACAGCCGATCTACCAGGGCAACCTGATCGAGAAGAGCAACGCCGACCAGCTCGCGGTAGGCCAGAGCAGGCAGCAGGTCATGGCCTTGTTGGGCACGCCCTCCATCGCTGACCCGTTCCACGCCCAGCGCTGGGACTATACCGCCAGCGAGCGCACCAACCGCCGTGGCACTACCGAGGTCAAGAATCTCACGGTGTACTTCGATGGTGACTCGGTTTCCAAATGGGAGGGCGAGTATTTCCCGGAAGACGATGTCCAGTTGGCCAAGGACGTGCGCAAGTTCGGCCCCAACCTGGCCAAGGAAAAGAAGAAAGGCGCCCGCCGCTGATCCTCAGCCCTTAGGTTTCGACGCGCGTCGCCGGCGCGCTTCCTTGGGGTCGATCTGCAGCGGCCTCAGCAGCTCCACCCGGTCGCCTTCGCGCAATGGTGTCGATGCACCCGCGCTGACCCCGAAGACCGCATACCCGTTCACGCCCTCGATGCCGGTGAATCCCGCTGCAGCCACCGCATCGGCGAGCGTGGCACCCTCCGCCAAGCTCAAGGTCACCGATTCGGACCTGCGTGGCCACGCCATCACCACTTCGACCTTCATCTCATTCGCCCCGATCGGCGACCCGCACGAAATCGTCCACCATGCGGTCGGCCAGGCCCTGGAAGCCCAGCGCCAGCGCCGGCCCAAGCAAGCGATTGCTGGGTTCGAATGCCAGGGTCAAGGTGACCTTGGACGCGGATTCGTCCAGCGCATGGAATTCCCACTGGCCATGCAGCTTGCGGAACGGGCCGTCGACCAGGTTCATGTCGATGCGATGTGGCCGGTCAAGAGTATTCTCGGTGGTGAACCAGGTGCTCAGCGCACCCAGCCCCAGGTCCAGCCGGGCCACGAGCTTGCCGGCATCCGAGTCGATCAGTTCGGCTGCGCTGCACCAGTCGAAACGGCGTGGATAGGCGGCGACATCGTTCACCAGGTCGAACATGCGGGTGGTGGAGTGTTCGACCAGGGCGCTGCGGCGGATGGTGTGCATGCGGGATGTCAGGCTCGTTGAATGCCGGGCTCTTCGAGGACCGGGCTCGCTTGGCGGGCTCGCTTGAATATCCGCCATCGGCGACAATGCACCGATGGCCAAGAAACCCGGCAAGGATAAAGCAAACAGCACCGGCACGATCGCGCAGAACAAGCGCGCGCGCCATGAATACCACCTCGAGGCGCATTACGAGGCGGGCATGGCGTTGCAGGGCTGGGAGCTGAAGGCGATCCGCGCGGGACGGGCCAATATCACCGAGGCCTATGCGGTGGTCCGCAATGGCGAGTTGTTCCTGTTCGGCGCGCAGATCACTCCGTTGATCCAGGCCTCGACCCACGTGGTCGCCGACGACCGCCGTACCCGCAAGCTGCTGCTGCACAAGCGCGAGATAGACGTGCTGATCGGCAAGGTGGAGCGCGACGGCTACACCATCGTGCCCACATCGCTTTACTGGAAGGGCAACAAGGTCAAGGCTGGAATCTCCCTGGCCAAGGGCAAGCAGACGCACGACAAGCGCGATGCCGCCAAGGACCGCGACTGGGCCCGCGACAAGCAACGCCTGATGCGTCGCCACAACCGCGATGCGTGATCCGGTTGCCGTTGCCTTGTAGAGCCCAACTTGCCTGGCTCTACTAAAGCCAGAACCAAGGCATCGCGGGCCAGGGCCCGCTCCAACAGATCAGGTCCCCGCCAGCATCTGGATCAGGTTGGGAATGCCCCTGCCCTGCATGTAAGGATCACGGCCGATATCGGTGCAGTGCTGCAGCAGGATCTGTTTCACCCGATCGGGGAAGCCGACGAACTCGCGCCGTGCCGACAGGAACCCGGCGATCAACCCGGACACATGCGGGGCGGCCATGCTGGTACCGCTCATCTCCACCATCCAGGTCTTGCGATCGGCGGCCTTGAAGTCGAAATGCGCCGAGATGATCTTCTCGCCCGGGGCCACCACGTCGGGCTTGCGTCGGCCATCCGCGGTCGGCCCCCGCGAGGAGAAATAGGAAACGCCGTAACTGTGCGGATTGCCCTTGTGCACCGAGCCCACCGCGATCGCTTCCTCCAGGTTGGCCGGATCGCCGATGGTCATGTCCATGTTCATCGGCGCGGCAACGCCGTCGCTACGCACCAGCCAGGCCAGGCCTTCGTTGCCCGCGGCCAGCACCACCACCACGCCCTGCCGCCAAAGTCGCCGCAATTCATTGCACAGCGGAGTGAAGCCGCAACCGTAGCTTTCGGCGTCGAAGTATCCACCCAGGCTCAGGTTCACGCCGTGGATCACCAGCTCACCGGCATGATCGTTGATGTCGGCGACCTGTTGCACCGCCTTGATGATCCACGAATCGCGGCCGTCGCCATCGTCGTCCAGGACCTTGAACCCGTACAGCTGCGTCTGCGGCGCGATGCCGGTGAACTCCACCGCGTCGCTGTCCGCGGAGCCCGGCAACGGTGCGCTGCATTGCCCCGCGATCACCCCCGCCACGTGGGTGCCATGGCCGTTGCGATCCAGGCGGCTGAAGGCGACGCCGTCGGCGCGCAGCAGCTTCTTCGGCTTGCCACGCAGCGTGCAGTCCCATTGCGCCACCACCAGGTCGCGTTTTCCCTTCTGGTAGAAATGCGGATGCCCGGCGGCGATGCCGGTATCCAGTACCGCCCAGCCGATCTTCTGCCCCAGCGCGCGATACGCCGTCTGCGCGGCATCGGCCTGGATCACGCTGCGCGACTGGTTCACCAGTGCGCGCTTTCCTGCGTCGCGCCACAGGCGCTTGAAATTCAGTGTCTGGTAGTCGTTGCGCAGCGATTCGATCTCGAACCGGGTCAACCGCGCGGACACGAAACGTTGCAGGCCGTCTTCCAGGAACAGGGTCTCGTCCAGGGTCGCGCCCTGCAACCCGGTGGTACCGGCAGCCAGGCCACGGATGCGCGCCAGCAAGGCATCGCGAGCCGCTTCGCGGCTGCCTTCTCCCGCCGGCAGCTTGTCCAGTTCGATCAGCACTTCGTGGCGATGTTCCGTGCCGCGCGCTTCCAGCTGGTCGGACAGGTCCTTGATCAGCACCGTGTTGGACACCGGCTGGTCGAAGCCTACGCCCACCACTTCGCGCACCCTGGCCCGCACCTGCGGATTGGAGAGGTAACCCGAACCCGAATGCGGATCGCGCGGGCCGTCGCTGTTGATGCCCACACCCTGCAGGTTGGAGTAGCGCAGGCCGGGGCTTTCTATGTCGTCGCTCAGGTTGCCGTCCAGCGCCACCGGATCCTGGCGGTCGGCGACGTTGTACCAGTGGCGCACGCACGTCGGGAACGGCAGCTTCTTCTTCTTCAATGCCTGCTTGAACATGCTGCGCACGCTGGGCAACCCCAGCGGCGAGCCGAGGGTGACGAACAAGGCCACGTCGTACCTGGCCGGATCGAGCTTGCGCAGCACTTCGTAGGCGATCATCGAGCCCTGACTGTGGGCGACGACCACGAATGGCCCGCCTCCGGATTCCAGCCGTTCGAGCAGGCTGCGCTCCATCGCCTCGCGGCGCCCTTTGACGAAGAAGAAGTCGTGCACGTCCTGCAGCAACGCGGCCGAGATCAGCTTCAGCAGGATCCGGTTGACCTGGTCGAACACATTGCGCGCGCCCGGGCCGCCCCGTGGCGCCTTGTCCACGCCCAGTTCGTCGAGCATGCCGTGCAGCATCGCGCTTTCGGCGGGCGTGTCGGCCAGGGCGTCGGCCAACTGGTCGAGGTCACGGGCATCGGGAATCACGCCCAGCGCGCTCAATATCCGCTGTTCGGCCTGGTTGACGGTAGGACCCTGGTCGCGGTCGCCGCAGGTGCCGGGCTCGGGCGTGGGATAGCGATTACGATTAACCCAGTACGCCAAGCGCGTGCGCTCGCCCATGCTGCGGCCGAACAGGGCCTTGTCCCACTGGCATCGCAACACTTCGGCGGTCGGCTTGTTGCCGATGCCGTGCATGTAGACCACGGTCTTGGCCTCGCCCTGCGCGGCAGCCATGAAACTGGAACGCTCCAGCGCATTGGCATCCGCCGCCTTCGCCGCACGGGCGCCCTTGCCTGCCACCGGCGGCCTGGCGGTCTTTGTCACCACCTCCACGGGTTTGGCGACCTTCTTCACGACCTCCTTCGCGGTCTTCCGGGTCGTCGTGCCTGCGGGCGCGACCTTGCGCTTGCCGCTCTTCTTGACTGCCATGGCGATCCTCCGTTGCTACCGTAGGGAACGCATTCCCGGTTGGCCCTGGGCCAGCAGGCGCGGGAGCACGATGAAGCCACGCTAACCCTTTCCAGTCGCAAAACTTGTGACGCGGCACCTGCGTCCCTACACTGGCTGAGTCAGCGAAATCTGATTCCCGGGGGTGCACCTGGCTTCGACGGGGGTTGCGAAATTGCCTGGCGCATGCCGAGGGGGTAGCTTTCCTCGTAAATCCAGCTGCAAAACTCTAGTTGCCAACGACGACAACTACGCTCTCGCCGCTTAAGGCGTAAGCCCCGAACCCACTTGTGCCCGTGCTCGTGGATGTAGGGTCATTATCACGGAACCGGCTGTGACGGCTGCCTGTCA
>JAKFDG010000322.1:0-3157 GCA_036677285.1 Pseudoxanthomonas sp. | reverse complement strand
CGCGACGCGGGGGCGGAAGTAGGACTGGTGATCGGCGGCGGCAACATCTTCCGTGGTGCCGGCCTGGCCGCCGGTGGCATGGACCGGGTCACCGGCGACCAGATGGGCATGCTGGCCACGGTGATCAATGCGCTGGCCATGCAGGACGCGCTGGAGAAACTCGGCGCCAAGGTCCGGGTGATGAGCGCCCTGAAGATCAACGACGTGTGCGAGGACTACATCCGCCGCCGCGCGGTGCGCCACCTGGAAAAGGGCCGTATCGCGATCTTCGCCGCCGGCACCGGCAACCCGTTCTTCACCACCGATTCCGGCGCGGCGTTGCGCGCGATCGAAATCGGCGCGGACCTGCTGCTGAAGGCGACCAAGGTCGACGGCGTCTATGACCGCGACCCGAGCAAGTTCCCGGACGCCAGGCGCTTCGATCAGCTGACCTACGATGAAGTCCTCAACCGCGACCTGCAGGTCATGGACACGGCCGCCTTCGCCCTATGCCGCGACAGCGACGTGCCGTTGCGCATCTACGACCTGTCGGTACCGGGCAACCTGATGCGCATCCTGCGTGGCGAGAATGTCGGCACGCTGGTGAAAGGCCGCGGCTGACACCGTTCGCGATACGGGAAATCGTGTCGATGTGATTGTGTCCGTTCCGTCGGATCAGCAGGCTATCTCCCATGGCACATTCCCACGGCGCAGATTCGCATCCCCACGGCTCGGCAACGCGCGCGTTCGCTTCGGTCACCCTGATCAACCTCGCCTACACGGCGCTCGAAGCCGGATACGGCTTCCATACCAATTCCCTGGCGCTACTGTCCGATGCGCTGCACAACCTGGGCGACGTGCTGGGCCTGGGCCTGGCCTGGGCCGCCGCCGCACTGGCCCGGCGTCCGCCCACGCAAAGCCACACTTATGGCTGGCGACGCGCCACGCTGCTGTCGCCGCTGGCCAATGCCATCCTGCTGATGGTGTTTTCCGGTGCGCTGGGCTGGGAAGCGGTGCGTCGTTTCAGCGCACCACCCTCGATTCCCGCCCTGCCGGTGATGGTGGTTGCCGGGATCGGCATCCTCGTCAATCTCGGTGCGGCGTGGCTGATGCGCGAGGGACACTCACATGACCTGAACAAGCGCGGCGCCTACCTGCACCTGATGGCCGATGCCGCGGTGTCGCTGGCCGCGGTGCTGGCGGGTGCGGGGATGCTGGCCTTCGGCTGGACCTGGCTGGATCCGGCCACCGCCCTCCTCGTCGGGGTAGTGATCGCGGTCGGCACCTTCGGCCTGCTGCGCGACAGCTTCAACGCCGCCATGGATGCGGTGCCGGGTGGGATCGACCAGGGCGAGGTGAACGCGTTCCTGGCCGCGCAGCCGGGCGTGACCGCGGTGCACCACCTGCACATCTGGCCGCTGGGCGCCGGTGAGATCGCCCTCACCGCGCACCTGGTGCGCCCGGAAGACCTCGACCACGATGGCTTCATCGACGCCACCACGCACGCGCTGGACCACCGCTTCGGCATCAACCACGCGACCCTGCAGATCGAACGCGGCGGGGCCTGCGAACACGACCTGCACGATACCGCGCCGCATCATTCGCATTGACCATGGCGTGGAAGCGGCTTCTACGGCTGGTTTCCCCGGATACCTTGCCGGCCTCCCGTATAATCGGCGGCTGGCCGAATCCTTCCGGAATCCACGATGCTCAACGAAATCAAGAAAGACGCGCAGGCGCGCATGACCAAAAGCATCGAGGCCTTGCGCCACGACCTGACCAAGTTGCGCACCGGCCGCGCCACCACCGCGCTGGTGGATCACTTGAAGGTCAACTACTACGGCTCCGACATGCCGCTGACCCAGGTCGCCAGCGTGACCGTGAGCGATGCGCGTTCGCTGACCATCACCCCGTGGGAAAAGCAGATGGTCTCGGCGGTGGAGAAGGCGATCCTGGCCTCCGACCTGGGCCTTACCCCGAACACCGCGGGCACCGTGATCCGGATCAACATCCCCGCCCTGACCGAGGAACGTCGCCGCGAGCTGTCCAAGCATGTGCATGGCGAGGGCGAAAACGCCAAGATCGCCGTGCGCAACATCCGCCGTGACGCAAACCAGCAGGTCAAGGACCTGCTGAAGGAAAAAGAGATCACCGAGGACGAGGAACGCCAGACCCAGGACGAAATCCAGAAGATCACCGACAAGGCGATCAAGGACGTCGACGACGTGGTCAAGGCGAAAGAGCAGGAACTGATGTCCGTCTGATGCAGTCGCATACCCGATGACTGCCATGCCGCCCACGTCCTCCCCCGCCATCCCGCGACACCTCGCCGTCATCATGGATGGCAACGGGCGCTGGGCCGAACGTCGCCGGCGCCCGCGCATCATCGGCCATCGCGCCGGCGCGCGCGCAGTCAACGTCTGCATTGATTTCTGCCTGGAGCGTGGCGTCGACGCACTGACCCTGTTCGCCTTCTCCAGCGAAAACTGGGGACGGCCGGAAGAAGAAGTCGGCGCGCTGATGAAGCTGTTCCTCAACGCCCTGGACCGCGAGGTCGACGAACTGCATCGCCGCGGCGTGCGCGTGCGCTTCATCGGCGAGCGCGGGCGCTTTTCCGCCGGCATCCGCGAGCGCATGGACACGGCCGAGACGCTGACCCGCAACAACAGCCGCCTGCACCTGATTATCGCGGCCAGTTACGGCGGACGCCAGGACATCGCCCAGGCGGCGCGCGCGCTGGCCACCGACGTGGCGGCAGGCAAGCTGCGCGCCGAGGACATCGACGAAGCCGCGGTGGCCTCCAGGATGGCGCTGGCCGACCTGCCGCCACCCGATCTCTTCATCCGCACCGGCGGCGACCATCGGGTCAGCAATTTCCTGCTGTGGCAACTGGCCTATACCGAACTGTGGTTCACCGAACTCCTGTGGCCGGAACTCGATGCCGCCACCCTGCAAAGCGCGCTCGACGATTACGCCCAACGGGAACGCCGTTTCGGCCTGACCGGTGCGCAACTGGCCGTGGCCACCCCGGAGATACCAAGCGCATGACCAGGACCCGTGTCATCGCCGCGCTGGTCATGGCGCCAGTCGCCATCGCCGCGATCCTGCTGCTGCCCACGCCGTGGCTGGCCGCCCTGACCGCCCTCGTATTCCTGGTCGGCTTGTGGGAATGGCTGAA
>JAKFDG010000321.1:0-5955 GCA_036677285.1 Pseudoxanthomonas sp. | reverse complement strand
GTCGGTGGCGACAACCTGCAGGACCTGAAGGCCGGTTACATCGTCGGCGCCACACCGTGGAAACAGCAGCTGATGCTGGCGATCGGCGCCTTCTCCTGCGCGCTGATCATGGCGCCGGTGTTGAACCTGCTAGCAGCCGCCTACGGCATCGGCGCGCCGACGCCTGAGCATCCCAACTCGCTGTCCGCGCCGCAGGCGACATTGATGGCGTCCGTGGCCAAGGGCATGTTCGGCGGCGTGCTGCCGTGGGGCATGATCGGTATCGGCGCGGGCATCGGCGCCGCGATCATCGCGCTCGACGAATGGTTGAAATCGCGTGGCTCCAAGTTCCGCGTGCCGGTGCTGGCGGCCGCCATCGGCATCTACCTGCCGCTGGAATTGATGGTGCCGATCTTCCTCGGCGGCCTGCTGTCGCACCTGGTGCAGCGCAAGCACAAGGTCAGCGATGAGGACGAAGAGGAAAAAGACCGCATCCACCGCCCGGGCACCCTGTTCTCCGCTGGCCTCATCACCGGCGAGGCGCTGATGGGCATCGCCATCGCCGTTCCCATCGTCGTATCCGGACGGGCCGATGTGCTGGCCCTGGCGGAAACGTGGCACTTCAACCAGTGGATAGGCCTGGTGGTGCTGGCAGTGGTGGGTTGGTTGCTGTATCGCAGCGGCAGCAAGCAGCAGAAGCTGCCTGGGTCGGCCTGAGCTTTTGAACCCCCCTTTGAAAGAGGGGGATTGAGGGGGATTTGCTTCTGCTTGTGCTTTCTCAAGCAAGATCAAGAGCAAATCCCCCGTAGCCCCCTTTTTCAAAGGGGGCAAAGCTAAGCCCCGCACAGCATGACCTCCTGCCTTTGCGCCGGGCCGCTGTTACGACCTAACATCGGGGTTTCCCTGTTGCCGGAGCCCCGGATGAACCTGCGTCTCGCCCTGTTGCCCTTGTGCCTGCTGGCCGCATTGCCAGCCCTTGCCGCCGATCGCGGATTCGACGTGCGCGACATGGTTGCACTGGATCGTGTGTCGGCGCCGGTACTGTCGCCCGATGGCGGCGCGGTGGTGTTCGCGCAGCGGCAGGTGGACAAGGAAGTGGTCAAGGCCAGCACCAGTCTGTGGACGCGCAACCTGCTTACGCGCGACATGGCGCCGCCGAAGCGACTGACGCCCGAAGGCTGGAACGTCAATTCGCCCGCGTTTTCGCCGGATGGCAAGACCGTGTACTTCCTCAGCGCCAAATCCGGCGTCCAGCAGCTGTATTCGATCCCGTTGAGCGGCGGCACGCCGAAACAGCTGACCGACTTCGCCCTCGATATCGGCAGTTACCTGCTGTCGCCGGACGGCAAGCAGGTGGCCTTCAGCGCCGAGACCTTCGCCGACTGCAAGGCCGACCTGGCCTGCACGCAGAAGAAGCTCGATGAGACCAAGGCGAAGAAAAGCACCGGCGTGGTCTACGACCGCGTGTTCGTACGCCATTGGGATACGTGGGCGGATGGCCGCCGCAGCCGACTGTTCGTGGCCGACCTGCCCATCGGCAAGGCCAAGCCCGTGGCAAGCGTCCTCTCGCTGACCGATTCTCTGGATGGCGATGCGCCGTCCAAACCGTTTGGCGATGCCAGCGAATACGCATGGGCGCCGGATGGCAAGTCGCTGGTCGCGAGCATCCGCGTCGCTGGCAAGAGCGAAGCGTGGTCCACCAACTTCGACCTCTATCGGCTCAATGCCGATGGCAGCGGCACGCCCGCCAACCTGACCGCCTCCAATCCTGCCTGGGATACCGGCCCGGCCTTCAGCGCCGACGGCAAGACCCTGTTCTATCGCGCGATGAAGCGTCCCGGCTTCGAGGCCGATCGCTTCGCATTGATGTCCATGGACCTCGGCAGTGGCCAGACCCGTGAGATCGCCGCGCACTGGGATCGTTCCGCCGACAACACCGTGGTGTCTGAAGATGGCAAGACCCTCTACACCGGTGCGCAGGATGTGGGCGAGCACCCGCTCTTCAGCGTGGATGTCGCCACCGGCAAGGTCGAGGAAATCGTCGGCGACGGCACCATCGCCGAGTTCGACATCGCCGGCAACACCCTGGCCTTCACCCGCAACAGCCTGAAGACCGGTGACCAGTTGTTCACCTCCACCACCGCTGCGGGCGCGCCGTTGCGCGCGATCACGCAGAGCGCGGAGGAGCGGTTGCCCGAGGTCGCTTTCGGCGATTTCGAGCAGTTCGATTTCAAGGGTGCCGGCGGCGATGCCGTGCACGGTTATGTGGTCAAGCCATGGAACTATGTCGAAGGGAAGAAGTATCCGGTCGCCTTCCTGATCCACGGCGGCCCGCAGGGCAGCTTCGGCAACGGCTGGAGCTATCGCTGGAATCCGCAGACCTACGCGGGGCAGGGCTACGCCGTGGTGATGATCGACTTCCACGGTTCCACCGGCTATGGCCAGGCGTTCACCGATGCGATCAGCCAGGACTGGGGTGGCAAGCCGCTCGAGGACTTGCAGAAGGGCTGGGCCGCGGCGCAGAAGAAATACGCGTTCCTCGATGGCGGCAATGCCTGCGCGCTGGGCGCCAGCTATGGTGGCTACATGGTCAACTGGATCGCCGGCAACTGGTTCAACCGCGATGGAAGCTCGCCGTGGAAGTGCCTGGTCAACCACGACGGCGTGTTCGACACCCGGGCAATGGGCTACGTGACCGAGGAACTGTGGTTCAGCGAATGGGAAAACGGCGGCACGCCCTACGAGGTGCCGAAGAACTACGAGAAGTTCAATCCGGTCAACCACGTCGCCAAGTGGCGCGTGCCGATGCTGGTGGTGCAGGGCGCCAAGGACTTCCGCGTGCCGGAGGACCAGGGCCTGTCCGCGTTCAACGCGCTGCAGCGCAGGGGCATCGAGTCGAAGCTGCTGTACTTCCCTGACGAGAACCACTGGGTGCTGAAGCCGCAGAACAGCGTGCTGTGGCACGACACGGTCAATGGGTGGCTGAAGCAGCACCTCGGCCCGGCGCAGGAATGAGCGGGTTGCCGGTATTGGCCGGTCTTGGCGTTCTAGGGTGGAGTCGGGGGTGAAAGCCGCCGGTTGGACTTTCGCAGGAGCCAGACATGATCGATCACGGCAAGACCCCACCGGCGTACCCGGAGCCCGAGCGGCGATCGGGAGCGGAACGGCGCAAGGAGGAACACGAGCGGCGCGAGGAAATCCGTTACGAGCCCGCCAAGGCCCCCAGGCGTAGCGGCCACGATCGCCGCAACAAGCACACCGGTTGGGACGGCGGATCGACGATTTGAACTAGCCTCCTGGAAAAGTGCTTCATGAAAAAGGCGAAGCCGATGGCTTCGCCTTTTTCGTTTCAAGCCCGCCTGCAATTCAGCAGCAGCGGAATCCGTTCCTCCCGCCGAAGCGGGCCTCCTGCCGCTCCCGGAAAAAGGTCTTGTAGTCCATCACTTCCCGGTCAGGGTGCTTCTCCAGCATGTGCCGCACGTAGTTGTCATAGTCCGGCACCCCGCAGCACAGGCGTGCGGTCTGCACCAGCCTTCGCCACACCAACTTGTGGGTGGCGAAGTAATCCAGCGGGACCAGCTGGCCGGCCATCAGAGGTAGGACTTCTGCTGTTCGGGCGTCAGCGCCACGTACGCCGTTTCGCGGTCGGTTCGCGCACTGCCTTCGCGGGCCTTGCGGATCGCCACGATCGAGTAGAACAGCACGCTCAACACCACCAGCAGGAACAACGCGGTCAGTCCGGCGTTGACATAATTGTTGAACATGATCTGGCTCATGCCGGCGAAGTCCTTGGACGGTGCGATCAGCTCCCCGCGGGCGATGGCGTCGCGGTACTTGTTGGCCTGGGCAAGGAAGCCCACCGCCGGGTTGGCGTCGAAGATCTTGATCCAGCCGGCGTAGGTCGTGCACACCAGCAGCCAGACGGTCGGGATGATCGATACCCAGGCGTAGCGCTCTTTCTTCATCTTGAACAGCACCACCGTGCACAGCATCAGCGCGATGCCGGCCAGCATCTGGTTGGCGATGCCGAACAGCGGCCACAGCATGTTGATGCCACCCAGCGGGTCGTTCACGCCCTGGTACAGGAAGTAGCCCCACAGCGCCACGCAGCCGGCGGTGGCCAGCAGGTTCGGGCCCCAGGACTCGGTCTTGCGCATGACCGGCACGAAGTTGCCGAGCAGGTCCTGCAGCATGAAGCGGCCCGCGCGGGTGCCGGCGTCGACCGCGGTGAGGATGAACAGCGCCTCGAACAGGATCGCGAAGTGGTACCAGAACGCCATCATGCCTTCGCCCGGGATCACCGCGTGGAAGATCTGCGCGATGCCGACCGCCAGCGTAGGCGCGCCGCCGGCGCGCGACAGGATCGAATTCTCGCCGATATCGGCCGCGGTGGCAGCGAGCACGTCAGGCGTAACCACGAAGCCCCAGTTGGAGATGACCTGGGCGGCGTTGGCCGGGTCGGTGCCGATCACCGCCGCCGGGCTGTTCATCGCGAAGTAGACCCCGGGATCGATGATCGAGGCGGCGACCATGGCCATGATCGCCACGAACGATTCCATCAGCATGCCGCCATAACCGATGTAGCGCGCATGGCCCTCGCTGGCCAGCAGCTTGGGCGTGGTGCCCGAGCTGATCAGGGCGTGGAAACCGGAGACCGCGCCGCAGGCGATGGTGATGAACAGGAACGGGAACATCGAACCCTTCCACACCGGGCCGGTGCCGTCGGTGAACTGGGTCAGCGCCGGCATCTTCAATTCCGGCATCACGATCAGGATGCCGATTGCCAAGCCGACGATGGTGCCGATCTTGAGGAAGGTGGACAGGTAGTCGCGTGGCGCCAGCAGCAGCCACACAGGCAGCACCGCGGCGACGAAGCCGTAGCCGATCAACATCCAGGTGATCTGGGTGCCGGTGAAGGTGAATGCCGGCCCCCAGGTCGGGTGGGCGGCGACATCGCCGCCGAACCAGATCGCCGCCAGCAGCAGCACGATGCCCACCACCGAGATCTCGCCGATCTTGCCGGGCCGGATGTAGCGCATGTAGATGCCCATGAAGATTGCGATCGGTATGGTCGCGATCACCGTGAACATGCCCCAAGGGCTCTCGGCCAGCGCCTTGACCACGATCATCGCCAATACCGCGAGGATGATGATCATGATCAGGAAGGCGCCGAAGAGCGCGATGGTGCCGGGCACCTGGCCCATCTCCTCGCGCACCAGGTCGCCGAGCGAGCGGGCGTCGCGGCGGCTGGAGATCACCAGCACCATGAAGTCCTGCACGGCGCCGGCGAGCACCACGCCCGCGATCAGCCAAAGCGTGCCGGGCAGGTAGCCCATCTGCGCGGCCAGGACCGGACCGACCAGGGGGCCGGCGCCGGCGATCGCGGCGAAGTGGTGGCCGAACAGCACGTGCTTGTTGGTGGGCACGAAGTCGAGGCCGTCGTTGCGCAGCACCGCCGGGGTGGCCCGCGTAGGGTCGAGCCCGAGCACCTTGTCGGCGATGAACAGGCCGTAGTAGCGGTAGGCGACCAGGTAGATCGACACCGCCGCGGCCACGATCCACAGTGCGTTGATCTGTTCGCCACGGCGCAGGGCGATGGTGCCCAGGCAGAATGCGCCGAGCAGGGCGAGCGCGCCCCAGGCCAGCTTCGAGAAACCCTTCATGCGTACCCCTCCGGTCGAGTCGGGGTAGCGTCCTCCGATGCGGTGGAGGGGTCAATCTGTAATCGGGAATTCGGCCTTCGACTTTGGTCGAATGCAGGCTTTTCGCCGAAGACTCAACCTGGGACAGGCACTCGTGGTTGCATTGTTCCTGTCATAGCCACTTCGAACGTTTGAACAGGCGGTAGAGCACTCCGCATGCCACCGCCACCGCGCCTATGAGTATCCAGTAACCGTATCGGCTCTGGGTTTCGGGCATATGGTTGAAGTTCATGCCGTACCAGCTGGCCACCAGCGTGGGCGCGGCCAGCAACGC
>JAKFDG010000320.1:0-6850 GCA_036677285.1 Pseudoxanthomonas sp. | reverse complement strand
CCGGAAATGGAACTCAATCCCGCCGCCATGTTCAGCACCGTTGATTTTCCGCAGCCGGAATGACCGATCAGGGAAACGAATTCGCCGCGGTCCATCATCAGATTGAAGTTCTGTACGACGGTCAGCGGCCCGGCGCGGGTGGGGTAGGTCTTGCTGACATTGAACAGTTCCAGATACCGGCGCTGCACCGCCGAACGGCTTGCCTCCGTGTAAGCCTTGGGCAGACGCGCGATCCGGATGGGCTTCACCTTGGGCAGGGCCGTCCTCGACAGGGCTGCGTCGCCGGTCTCGCCGACCGTTACGCCACGGGCACGGTTCAGGCTGTCAAGACAGGCGACGATCCGGTTGCGCAGGGCGGTGTAGGCCGGGTCGTGGTTGAGCGCCGCACGTACGCGCGGCCGTTGCAGCGGAACCTCGAACAGGTGTCCGATGCGGCTGCCGGCAGGATCGGGCTGCAGCACCGCGATGCGATCGGCCAGCAACAGGGCTTCGTCCACATCGTTGGTGACCAGGACGATGGTGCGTTTTTCCTGGCCGCGGATGCGTTCGATTTCGTCCTGCAGACGCGCCCGGGTCAGGGCGTCCAGCGCCGAAAGCGGCTCGTCCAGCAGCAGGATTTCCGGGCGCATGGCCAAGGCGCGGGCGACGGCGACGCGCTGGCGCATACCGCCGGACAATTGCGCGGGCTTGCGTTCGCGTGCATGGGCAAGGCCCACCAGATCGATGGTGGCGTGGGTCAGGGCGCGCCGTTCTTCCCGATCCAGGTTTTTATGCACCGCATCTACCGCCAGACGGACATTGCCTTCCACGCTCAGCCACGGCATCAGCGAGTAAGACTGAAACACCAGGCCGCGCTCGGCGCTGGGTCCATTCGACACCGCGCCCTTGACCAGGATTTGGCCGCTGTCGGGTTGGATCAAGCCGGCCAGCAGTGAAATCAGGGTAGTCTTGCCGGTGCCGGAGAACCCGAGGATGGCGATGAATTCGCCTTCGTTGACCGACAGGTTCACCCCGCCCAGCACGGCCTGCGGCTGCTTGCCCTGGCTGGCGTAGGCCTTGCTGACGTCACGCAGCTGCAGGATCGGTGCGGGATTCATGCCATCAACTCCGCGCATCGCGGCCGGCCAGCTTCTGCAGCACCAGCATGACGCGATCCAGGCCGAACCCGATCAGGCCGATCACGATGACGGCCACCATGATCCGCGACAGCGATTTTTCGTTGCCGTTCTGGAACTCATCCCAGACGAATTTTCCAAGTCCGGGGTTCTGCGCCAGCATTTCCGCCGCGATCAGCACCATCCAGCCCACGCCCAGCGACAGGCGCATGCCGGTGAAGATGTACGGCAACGCCGATGGCAACACCAGTTTGGTCAGCTTGGCGCGCCAGGTCAGCCGCAGGACGCGGCCTACGTTGAGCAGGTCCTTGTCGATAGAGGCCGTGCCGATGGCGGTATTGATCAGGGTCGGCCAAAGCGAGCACATCATCACCACGATCGCGGAGATGACGAAGCTCTTGGGCAAGGTCGGATCGTCGCCGGTGATCGAAGCCGAGACCACCATGGTCACGATCGGCAGCCAGGCGAGCGGGCTGATCGGACGCATTACCTGCACCAGCGGATTGATCGCCGCGTTGAACCGCTTCGACATGCCGGCGACCAGGCCCAACGGGACGGCGACCAGCGAGGACAAGGTGACGCCCATCGCCACCGTCTTGAGCGAGGTGAAGATCTGGTCGACGAACGTCGGCGGCCCGGAATAGAGCTGGCCGCTGGCCGCCGCCGCCGCCGCATCGGCACGCGCGGCGGAGAATTCGACCATCAGGCCCTTGAACGCGTCCCAGACATCGCCGGGACCCGGCAGGACGCCCAGCGAGGTCTGCACCATCGGCGCCATCGCTGTCCACAGGCCGAGGAAGGCGAGCACCCCCACCACCGGTGGCCACGCTGCGTCGAACCACTCCCTGCCCGGCGGCAGCTTCACCCTCAGCTTCGGGCGCTTGCGCATGGCTGCATCCCCGGCGGGCGCCGCAGCCGCGCTTGCGACGGCTGTACTTGCGACAGCCGTCCCCATCGGCGGCGCGACTTCCGCGCCCGTCGCCGCCAAGTCGTCTTTTGCCAACGTCGCGACCGTCATGACGCCCGTCCTCACTTGACGCCAGCAGGCGTGACTGTCTGGCCCTGCTTCAGGCCGATGGCAAAGCCCGCGGCATAGGCGGCGGGCTGCTTGGCATCGAAGGCCACGCCGTCGATCGCCGGCTGGGTATAGACCCGGAAGCCATCGGTCTGGGGGAAGTCGGCGGTGTCAGCCTTGCCGTCGGCGATCAGCGATTGGGCGGCCAGGATGTACAGATCGGGACGGTAAGCCGCCTTGGCGGTGTCGAAATACCACTGATCGGGCTTCGCCTCGGCGAGCTGCCCCCAGCGGCGCATCTGGGTCAGGTACCAAATGGCGTCCGAGTAGTAGGGATAGCTGGCGTATTGGCTGAAGAACAGATTGAACTGCGGCGTGTCGCGGGTATCGCCTTCGCCAAAAGTGAACTTGCCGGTCATCGAGGCCATCAGCACCTTCTCGTCGGCGCCGACATATTTCGACTGGGCCAGGATCTTGACCGCTTCGGCCCGGTTCTTGCCGTTGTCGGCATCGAGCCACTTGGCAGCGCGGATCAGCGCGCGCAGGACGGCCTGGGTGGTCTTGGGGTTCTTGCGGGCGAAATCCTCGGTCAGACCGAAGACTTTCTCGCCGGTCAGTCCGGCGATGTCCGGATCGACGACGATCGGCACGCCGATCTTCTTCGCAACCGAGGCCTGGTTCCAGGGTTCGCCCACCGAATAGCCGTCGATGGTGCCGGCCTCCAGCGTGCTCGGCATCTGCGGCGGCGGCGTGACCGAGAGCTGGACTTCCGCGCCGGTAGTGCCTGCGGTATCGCCGGGTAGGTAATAGCCGGGGTTCAAACCACCGGCCGCCAACCAGTAACGCAGGATGTAGTTGTGGGTCGAGACCGGGAAGACCATGCCCATCTTGAAGGGCTTGCCCTGCGACTTCATCCTGGCGACCACCGGCTTGAGCGCAGCGGCGGAAACCGGGTGGACGATCTTGCCGTCCGCGCCCTTCGGCAGATCCGGTGCGATCAGGTCGTAGACGCGGTTCGAAATCGTCACGCCCTTGCCGTTGATGTCGAGCGACAGGGGCGCGATGATCTTCACCTTCGAGCCGATCCCCGCCGCGGAGGCGATGGGCTGGCCTGCCAGCATATGCGCGCCGTCAAGCTGGCCGCCGGCCACGCCGTCCAGCAGTACCTTCCAATTGGCCTGCGGCTCCAGCGCCACGCTCAGGCCTTCTTCGGCAAAAAAACCTTTTTCCCTGGCAATGGCCAACGGTGCCATATCGGTCAGTTTGATGAAGCCCAGCTTGAGATTGGGTTTTTCGAGCGCCGTGGGGGTGGCGGTGGCCGCAGGCTTGGCGACCGGAGCCGAAGCCGTGTCCGAGCCGCAGGATGTGATCAGCGACGCTGCGGCCAGGCCCATGGCAAGACTGGCGATGGAGACGAATTTGCTGTGCATGAAAAAGCCTCGCGTCGTGAAGAATGTCTGCTGGAACTGAAAACAAAAACGGCGTGTTCCCAGCTTTCGCCGGAAAGACGCCGTTGTCTGTGCGGGAAGCAGGCCGCCGTTGGCCTCTTTCCGATATGCAGGTGTGTGTGGTGCCGACACCTCGTTGTGTTGGCATGGAAATAGAAAGCAAGCGCCGTGCCAACCTTTCGTGTTCTCGCGAAATTCTCGGGAATCCCTATCCAATCAACCGGTTGGGAAAATATTGCGTGCTAATCGGCTGGCACGCGCGACCCTTCGGTCGATGGTTACGCACGCATCCGGTGCTAACCACGGTGCAACTGCACACAAATTGTGCGGTGCAGCAGTCGCGAGGGTTCTCGGGCACGCGATCCAGGCCTTTGCGCGCGATGTGTTTCTACTTCCCCCTTTGCAAAGGGGGGCAAAGCAACTGCAACGCGCATCGTGGACAGGTTCTAGCTTGCGCGAATAGGAAATGCGTCCGCGTAGGCCTGCGGTGCATGCCCGTCCCAGACGACGCCATCACACAGCACGCTGCGGCGGCTCTCCGCCGCCGGCACCTGCACCGCGACTCCGGCAGCTGCCTCCCGATAGCGCGTGGTGTTGTGCACCTCGGCCACCTGTCGCGCCCAGGCCGACTCCGGGCCGTCCTGTACCAGCCAACCCCAGCGCCGAAACTGGCTGAAGAACCACAGACCATCGGACAGGTAGGGGAAATTCACTGCGCCGTGGTCGTGAAACGACAAGCGGCGGATGCCCGATGCATCGCTCGCGCCCAGGCAGGCGGCGATCTGCGCCACCGGCAGGCCGATCACGTCCGGCTCGGCCAGCCAGGCCGCCGCCTGGTTGCGGTTGCCGGGTTCGTCCAGCCAGCGGCACGCCTCCAGCAACGTCGCGGTCAATGCCACTGCCGTCTCTGGTTCCAGGGTGGCGAAATCGCGACGGCAGGCCAGGACCTTTTCCGGGTGGTCGGGCCAGATTTCGCCGCTTGCCACCACCCGGCTTCCCACCTGCAAGGTTTCCGCCTGCTGCGCCCAGGGTTCGCCGGCGCAATAGCCATCCAGCTCGCCGCGGGCGAGTGCATCGGCCATCTGCGGCGGCGGTACGACCACGCTGCGTATCGACTGCAGCGGCGATACGCCCCGGGCGGCCAGCCAGTAGTACAGCCACATCGCATGGGTGCCGGTGGGAAAGGTCTGGGCCAGCACCGGTGGCCGCCGCAAGTCGGCGAAGGCCTCGGCCAACGATTGGCCGTTGTTCAGCGCGCGCGCCAGTGGATGCGACAACACGATGCCCTGTCCGTTGCGGTTGAGGGTCAGCAGAATCGACAGGTCGGCCTGCACCCCACCGATGCCAGATTGCACGCCATGCACCAACCCGGCCAGGGCATGGGCCGCATCCAGTTCGCCCCCCAGCAACTTGTCGCGGATCGCCGCCCACGAGGCCTGGCGATGCAATTGCAGTTGCAGGCCATGCTTGCGATCCAGCTGCAGGCGCACCGCGGCCACCAGCGGCGCGCAATCGATCAGGGGCATGAAGCCCAGCCGCAGGAGACGTCCGGTGTTGCCGTCAGGGTGCTTGAGGGTCATGCGGGCGTCATCCCAGTAGGTCGGCCATGGCGATGATCTGGCGGGCGATGTCCACCAGTTTCAGGCCTTGCCGCATGGCCAGCTGGCGCATGCTGGCGTAGGCCTCCGGCTCGCTCATGCCGCGCTTCTCGACCAGCAGCCCCTTGGCGCGATCGATCAGCTTGCGGTCGGCGAGTTGTTGCTGCACTTCGCCCAACTGGCGACGGACGTGCGCCTGCTGTTCGAACCGGGCCAGCGCCACCTGCAGGATCGGCGCCATCCTCGCGGGAGTCAGGCCGTCCACCACATAGGCGGTCACCCCGGCGGCGACCACGTCCCGGATCAGCCGGTCGTCACCATCGGCGGAAAACATCACCACCGGCCGCGGCGCATGGCGGTGCATCACCGCGAGTTGCTCCAGCGTGTCGCGGGAGGGTGAATCCACGTCGATGATCACCGCATCGGGCTGTTGCGACTCCACCGCCTTGAGCAGCGCATCGGCGGCGGCGACCTCCTCCAGCACTTCGTAGCCCGCTGCCTGCAACGCCGCCCGCAGTTCGCCGATCGGCTTTTCGGTATCGTTGACCAGCAGGACACGCAACATGACGGGCAGAGGGCTAGCCAGGGGAGTCGACTTCATGTTGCCATGCAACATGGTCGCTGGCGAGCCACCCTCTGCGAGCCGCCCTCTTCAGGAATCCGCATGTCTCCCTCTCCGCTGTTTCCCCTGTTCGCCGATCTGGACGGCCGCGACGTGCTGGTGGTCGGCGGCGGCGAGGTCGCCGCGCGCAAGATCGAAGCCCTGTTGCAGGCCGGCGCGCAGGTGCGGGTGCATGCGCACGCGCTGAACAACGCACTGACGCAATGGCTGGCGGAAGGCCGCATTCATCGCCTCGAAGGTACCTTCGACCCCCATTGGCTGGACGACGTCTGGCTGCTGGTGGCGGCCACCGACGATCGCGCCTTCAACGCCGAGCTGGCGCGCGAAGCGGGATTGCGCCGATTGCTGACCAACGTCGTCGACGACGCCGAACTGTCCACGTTCCAGATTCCCGCCATCGTCGATCGCGCCCCGCTGTTGCTGGCGATCTCTTCCGGCGGCGCGGCGCCCATGCTGGCCCGCCGGCTGCGTGAGCAACTGGAAACCCTGCTGGATCATTCGCTGGGTGAGTTCGCCAGCCTGTTCGCGCGCCACCGTGCCGCCATCCGCCAGCGACTGCCGCAGTTGGCGCAGCGCAGGCGCTGGTTTGAACAGGTCATGGATGGCCCCGTGCCCACCTTGTTGCGAGCCGGCCAGCAGGCGGCAGCGGAACAAGCCTTCCGGGCAGCACTGCAGGACAGCCAGGACACACCGGCCGATGGCAGTGTGATGCTGGTGGGAGCCGGCAACGGCGATCCCGGCCTGCTGACGCTGAAGGCTTTGCGTGCGATGAACCAGGCCGACGTGCTGGTCTGCCACCCGCTACTTGCGCCTGCCATCCTCGCATTGGCACGGCGCGATGCCATCCGCGTGCCGATGCCCGTCGACCATGACGCGCAGCTGGCCCTGTTGATCCATCACGTCAACGCAGGCCAACGCGTGGCATGCCTCAAACCCGGCAATCCCTTCCGGATGTCGCCCGATGATCGCTTGCCGCCTACGTTGATCGGACGAGGTATCGCCTGCGAGGTGATTGCCGGCGTCGAGTTGGATCCACATGACGTCATCACAAA
>JAKFDG010000319.1:0-1704 GCA_036677285.1 Pseudoxanthomonas sp. | reverse complement strand
ACCCGGTAGTGGCGCGGACGGATCGGGGTGAAGTAGACCAGGCCGCCATGCTGCGGATGCTGGCTGGAGAGAATGTGGTTGAAAAGCGTGCGCTCGTAGAAATCGGCGTAGCGAGGCTGCGGATCCAGCCGGTACAGCTGCGTGCTCAACCGCAGCATGTTGTAGCTGTTGCAGGTCTCCGGTCCTTCCGGTGATCCCACCATCGCGCTGAAGTCGCCGGTAGCATTGAAATGCTCGCGCACGCTGTTGCCGCCGAAGGCGATGCTGCGGCGCCGGGTCACCGTCTCCCAGAAGAACGTGGCCGCGTCGATCCAGGCCTGATCGTTGTCCAGTTCGCCGATGCGCGCGAAGCCGATGACCTTGGGAATCTGGGTGTTGGCATGCAGGCCGTCCAGCGCGTCCTCGCGGCGCAGCAGCGGCTCGAGCAGGGCCCGGTGGGAGAAGCGCCGGGCCAGGGCCAGGTAACGCCGCTCGCCGGTGATGGCGTAGACGTCGGCCAGCACCTCGTTCATGCCGCCATGTTCGGTGGCGAGCAGCGCCTGCATCTGCTGCTCGTCGAGTCCGGCCACCAGGCGATCGGCCCAATCGGCGAAGGCGATCAGGACTTCGCGGGCCTGGCGGTTGCCCGCATGCAACCAGGCATCGCGCAGGCCGGCGAACATCTTGTGCAGGTTGTAGAACGGCACCCACGCATCGCCCAGCGAAAAGGAACTGGCATCGACCGTGCCCGCCGCGATGCTGTTCCACAACACGCGGCCATTGGGGACGGCACCCACGTAACCATCGCCGTTGGCCTGCTGGCACGCAGCCAGTTCCGCCACCATGTAGTCGAGGCGTCGGCGCATTTCGTCATCACCTTGCGCCGCTTCCTGGGCCAACGCCGACAGGTAGTGGCCAGCCGTATGACCCTCCAGGCCCATCGACTCCCAGTTGGGGTACTTGGATGCGCGCGGCGCCAACGCCACTTCGATCCGATAAGGCGCGACCAGGCGGTCCACCGCCAGTGCGGCCAGATAGCGACGGTTGAGCGCATGGGAGTGGGCGAACACTCCTTCACCGAGCTGGATGTCGGCAAGCGCGAACATGCGGGCGACACCGGTTCCGGCATCGATAGCGCTGCCGGCCCATGCCAGACGCGGCACGGCTGCGGCCAAGGCCAGGGATTTGACGAAGCTGCGACGGCTGAGCCCGCTGGCGTGGTCGAAGTTCATGGAGGGTCGATGTGCGGTGGACCGTGACGACGCGACATCGTCACGGCTTTGACGTCGATGCGTCAGCGCTGGGGATGAGACGGAACAGACGGGCGCCATGTGGTGCGACCTGCGGCTTGAAAGTGCCGCTGACCGGCTCCAGCTGCGTGTGACTCCACAGGTCCCGTACCTGCACCTGTCCCTGCAGTCCGAGCGCAGCCAGTTCTACCGGGATCGGGCGAGTGCCGGTTGCCGCGGTGGCATCGCGGGTATCGAACACTGCCAAGTACTTGGACCTTCCGTCCGCCGCTTCGGCGACCCAGGCAATCAGTCCGTCGTCGGTGCGGAACAACTGGCGGTTGTGCGCGCTGTGTTGGTTGACGGCGAGCACCTCGTCGTTGGTGAGCAAGGACAGCGTGAACGGATCGGTACGGGTCATGTCGCCGCCGTGGATCAGCGGGGAGCGCGCGATGCTCCACAAGGTCATCAGCGTGATCTGCTCGTCGCGGGTGAA
>JAKFDG010000318.1:0-3198 GCA_036677285.1 Pseudoxanthomonas sp. | reverse complement strand
GTCGCTGCTCGACAGCCAGTTCGCCACGCTGGAGGAGCCGGTGGCCGAAGGCGATGTCGTGGTGCTGCCGGTCGACCTGCCGCCTGATGCGCAGTTGCGTCGAGCCCTGCAAGCCCTAGCCACGCCCTTGTAGGGGCCCGCAGGAGCGACGTAAGTCGCGAAGCGTCCCGCCGACAATTCAAAGACCACGAGTTTCGCGACTTACGTCGCTCCTGCGGGCGCCCGCGCAAGCGCCAACAGTCGGCGCGCGGCGTTCTCCGCCTGCCCACGCAACTCGGGTACGGCGATGCTTTCCCACAGCTGGCCGATACGCAGGCTGCCGACCACGGCCACGCCCGCCCGATTCTGCCCCTGCGCGTCGACCAGCTCGCCCTCGGCGCAGGTGTCGAGGCCGATGCCGTGTGGGCCGGGGCGGGCGTGGCCCTTGCCCAGGAGATCGGAAAGCAACGGGTTGCGCATCAGTTGCGCGCGCATCTCCACGCCGGTGGCGTTGACGATGCGATCCACGTCGAGTTCCCGCGTACGCCTGTCGCGCATCATCAACGTGACGCGGATGCGCCCTCCTTCACGGCTCACGGTTTGCAGGCGGCCGCGGTGCAGCCGTAGCTGGCCGCTGGCCTGCAGCGCTTCGAGTTGCGTATGCACCTGCGGCGCGATCCGATGACGATGCACATCCCAGTAACGCACCACATGCCGCAGGAAACGCCGCTGGTCGTCGTGCGAGAGCGTGCGCCACAGGTCCTGCACCAGCGGCCGCGCGCTTTCCATCACCGCTTGCCACGGCAGCCCCTGCCGGCCCGCCGCACGCGCTGCTTCGCGCAGCACGCGCATGCGCTGGCGCAACGGCATCGCCAGAAGCGCCTCGGCATCGAAATCGGCCACCGCATGCCTGGTGTGGGCGAGCGGCAGCAGCGCGTGTCGTGACAACACGTGCACACGGCCACGATGGCCGTTGGCGGCCAGGCTCAGCACCGTGTCGACCATGCTTAGCCCGGAACCGGCGATACAGATTTCCGCATCGGCGGGTATCTGCTTGATCCCATCGAAGTCCCAGGCTTCCAGGACCGACTGCCGCGGTAATCCGGATGCGCCGCGGGCGGGCAGGGGCTTTGGATTGTTGCCGACCGCCATCACCATGCCACGGGCGCTGATCGGGCTGCCCGATTCGAGCCCCAGCTGCAGTACGCCGTCGGCGTCGTCCAGGCCCGTCACCCGGTCCTGCAGCACTTCGAAATACGCGGAAGCGGTTTCACGCGCACGCTGCAGGCGATCGCGCAGGTAATCGCCGTAGTGCCTGCGTTGTGCGTACGACACCGCGATCGCATCGCGCGCGTGCTCGCTTTCGCGCGCCACCAAAAAATCCACGAAGTCGTCCGGCCTGTCTTCGAACGCGCTCATCCTTCGCGCGGGCACGTTGAGCAGGTGCTCGGCGTGGGTGGTGGCGTAGGCCACGCCTTGCGCCAATCGCGTGGTGGGCTCGATCAATGCAATGCGGACATTGGCGCCGGCCAGGCGCAGCGCGTGGATCGCAGTCAGCACGCCCCCCGCGCCGCCGCCGATGATGGCGATGTCGAAAGAGCGGGACGGGAGCTGTGTCGTCATCGCGATATTGTAGGGGATGACGTGCGCGCTCGAGCTTTGCCCCCTTCGACAAAGGGGGCTGCGGGGGATTTGCTCTTGATCTCGCTTGAAAGCAAAACGCAAATCCCACTCAATCCCCCTTTTTCAAAGGGGGAGGTCTTACATCAACGAGTCGGCCAGGCGCGCGATGCCTTCGCGACTGCGTTTCCACGCGGCGCGACGTCGCCAGTCATCCAGGGTGACGATGTCCGCGTCGGCCAGGTAATCGGCTTCCACTTCGCGCATGCGCGCCACCACGCCGCGGTCGTAGCAGAGCAGGCCGATCTCGGCATTGAGCGCGAACGAACGGATGTCCAGGTTGATCGATCCCACCAGGGCGATGCCGTCGTCCACGCTCAAGTGCTTGGCATGCAGGAAGTGCGGACGGTACAGGGCGATCTTCACGCCGGTCACCAGTAACTCCTCATAGTAGGAATTCTGCGCCCACCCGGTGAGCCGCTTGTTGTTGCTTGCCGACAGGATCAATTGCACTTCCACCCCCGACAGCGCGGCGATGCGCAGCGCGCTCAAGGTCGCGTCGTCAGGGACGAAGTAGGGCGTGGTCAGGACCAGCTTGCGCTGGGCCAGGTGGATCAGCGCGTTGACCGTATCGCGCGCGTTCCCGAACGGATACGCCGGGCCGCCGGGCAGCAGTTGCATCGGCGTGTCGGCATCGGCGGCTGGCGGTTGCGGCTTGACCTCCAGTCGTTCTCCGGTCTCGATGTACCAATCGCTGGCGAACACGCCTTCCAGTTGCGCCACCACCGGCCCCTGCACGCGCGCCACCAGTTCGCGGTTGGGGAAGCCGTGCACGAAGTCCGGCGCGGCCAGGTTCTGCGAGCCTATGTAGCCGGCGCTGCTGTCGATCACCGCGATCTTGCGGTGGTTGCGCAGGTCCATGCGCCCGCTGCGACGCCAACGCAGCCCACCGGGCAGCAGTTCGTGCACTTCGACACCGGCCTTGCGCAGACGTCGCGAATACGCGCGCAGGCCGCGCTTGGCGCCGACGGCATCCAGCAACAGCCTGCATTTCACTCCGCGTGCCGCGGCTTTCTCCAGTGCACGACAGATCGCTTCGCCGACGGCATCGTTGAGCATGAGGTAGTACAGCAGGTGCACGCGCTCATGCGCGCCGTCGATATCGACCAGCAGCGCGCGCAGCGACGCGTCGTAGTCATCCAGCAGCGTGATGGAGTTGCCGTGGGTGGGCATGAAGTCGCCCAGGCGTTCGACCAGCGGCGCGATCTCGCCGGACGCGCCGCCAACTGGTATCCAACGCAAATCGCCCAGTGGCGCCTGCTGCTCGCGGATCACTTCCGAGGCCAGTGCCTGTCGGCGGATGCGCTCGCGCGACAGCCACGGATGGCCGAACAGCAGGTACAGCGGCAGGCCCACCAATGGGAGGAAGCCGACCAGCAGCAGCCAGCTGCGCGCCGCCGCCGGGGTGGTGCGCGACGGTATCCACAGCAATGCCGCCAGGCGGATGAGCCAGTCCAGCGCCAGCAGCCAGACGCCTGCGGAAAAGGGCGTCGTCCAATCGGCAAACTGATGGAGGAGCGAGTTCATGGCCCGATTCTG
>JAKFDG010000317.1:0-3797 GCA_036677285.1 Pseudoxanthomonas sp. | reverse complement strand
TGGGCGATTGCGAATGGCGGATCGGACTGCGTGGGCGCGATGGCCTTCAGCGCCGGCACCTTCAGGAACAGCTGCACCACCAGCACGAATACGTTGAGGTACAGCGCGATGACCGCGCCGATCACGTAGACCCGGCGCCAGCCGCCGGCGAGCCGGTACACGTACAGCGCGGGAATCGTCGCCGCCAGCACCAGCAGCGACACGATCCCGGTCGCATGCGAAGGCAGGAAGCGGATGAAGGGAAACATGAAGCCGGTGACGCTGGTGGCCAGGGTGGTAACCAGGAAAACCGCGGTCCAGCCACTGAGCCGTTTCGAGGTGACCAACCCGTACAGCACCACGAGTCCGGATCCGATTCCGATCAGGCTCAGCACGACGTGGAACAAGGTGAAAGGCGTCATTCCCAGGATCATTTCGTTTCCCCGATGGCGTTGGCTGGACTGATCATGATACGAACCCTGCGGGCAGGCAAACGCCTTCCCCGCAAAGCGGAAAGGCGGCCCGGGAGATCAGGACGGCGTGGTTCCTTTCAGTCGGATAGCCCCCGCTCGGCCGCCTTGCGCGCATGGATGGCCGCGGTATCGAACAGCGGTACGCTTGAATCCTTCTGATCGACCAGCAGCGATATCTCGGTGCAACCCAGGATGATCGCCTCCGCGCCCTGCGCCACGAGCGTGTCGATGATTCTGCGGTATTCGCTCCTCGAACCGGGTAACGCCTTGCCGAGGCACAGCTCGTCGTAGATGACCCGATGCACGATTTCGCGATCTTCCCGCGCAGGCACCAGCACCTGCAGTCCGTGGCGCTGGCGAAGTCGGTCGCGGTAAAAGTCCTGTTCCATGGTGAAACGGGTGCCGAGCAGGCCGACCGCAGAGAATCCGGATTGGTTGATATCCTCCGCGGTCGCGTCGGCGATGTGCAGCAGCGGGATACCCACCGCCGCCTCTATCGCTGGAGCCACCTTGTGCATGGTGTTGGTGCACAACACCAGGAAATCCACGCCCGCCGACTCGAGCGCGCGGGCGCAATCGGCCAGCAGTTTTCCTGCGGCCTCCCAATCGCCGGCATGCTGGAGCTGTTCGATTTCATGGAAATCGACGCTGTACAGGATGATCCTGGCCGAGTGCAGCCCGCCCAGGCGCTGCTTGACCGTGTCGTTGATCTGTCGGTAGTACGGTACCGTCGATTCCCAACTCATGCCGCCGATAAGGCCGATCGTCTTCATGTCTTCATCCCTGCCGCGGAAGGTGGATATGTCGCACTCAAGGCTTGCGGCGCGACGCGTCCGCGAGCAGTCGTTCGGCCCCGATGATTGCGCGGGTGTTATGAGTAACATCGATGGCGACGCCCATCGACCGCTGCTCTTCCTCGAGCAGCGGTTTCATCAGCCAGGCAGCGGCCAGTTCCATCAGGGAAGGAATACCCGGCGGGGAATCGACCACGCCCGGGCGGTGTCGCTCCGCTGCACGGTGAGGCCCGCTCCCGCGGATGCGTCTGCGATGCTGGTCATGTTCGCCTCCGCATTCATCAAGGAGGCGGGAGCGGTCGAAGCTGTTCTTCCAGCGAGCGTGTCCTGTCGGTGATGGTATTGCCGGTGTGCAGGGTGGACTTTCTCTCGATGAGCATGAGGTGGCACTCCTCCTGCGCGACGGGATTGTGCTGCACGCCCTTGGGCACGACGAACATCTCGCCCTCGGAGAGTTCGACCGCGCCACCCTTCATCTCGATGCGCAGATGGCCCTTGAGGATGAAGAACAGCTCGTCTTCGTCCTCGTGGCTGTGCCAGCCGAACGTGCCGAGCACCTTGGCGACCTTGATGTAGGAGTCGTCGATCTCGCCGACTACGCGCGGCGACCAGTGTTCCGACAGCGCGGCGGCGATCTGCGTTGGCGATATGGGCTGCGGCATGCTCGTTCCTCAAAAGCAGGGGTTGTACTGGTCCAGATGATAGGAGCGGATCGCTTATGCCGCCATCGCCCGTCCCGCACAAATCACGCACTCGCGTCCTACCGCTTCGGGTATAGGAAGGTCAGCGTCAACCTTGCGCCCCGCCTAGAGCTTGTCCAGTTCGAGGATGGAATCGATGACCTGTGGCGCGGGGGGGGGCCATCGGCAAAGTCCGGATTCTCCCCGCACCGCAAGAATCGGATATCGCCAGTACGTGGTCACGGCGACACTGCAGCCCCGACCACGCGAGAGTCCCCATGCTCAAGCTCTACGACTACCTGCCCTCGCAGAACGCATGGAAAGTGCGCCTGCTGCTCAACCATCTCGGCCTCGCCTATCAAACCATTCCGGTAAGCATCTTCGAAGGCGAAGGCCGCGCGCCCGCGTACCTGCGGGTGAATCCGGGCGGCAAGGTGCCGGCGCTGGAACTCGAGGACGGCCGCACCTTGGCCGAGTCCGGCGCGATCCTCGCCTACCTCGCCGACGGCACCGACTATCTGCCCGCGGACCGTTATCTGCGCGCCAGGGTGCACCAGTGGCTGTCGTTCGAGCAGGAGCAGGTGGAGATGAGCATCGGCTCGCTGCGCTACTGGACGATGACCGGCAAGCTGCCGCAACGCGACGCGACCATCGTCGAAGGCAAGCGCAAGGCAGCGTTGCGGACCCTCGCCCTGCTCGATAACGAACTGGCCAGCCGCCCCTTCATCGCCGGCGACACCTACACCATCGCCGACATGTCGATCTTCGCCTATGCGAGCCGCGCCGCAGAAGCCGGCCTGTCGCTGGAGGCGTATCCGCACTTTCGCGCGTGGATCGAACGCGTGCAGTCGCAACCCGGCTTCCTTGCCGAGATGCATCCCTACTCGATCGACCCGCAGTCGATACGGGAACTACCGTGAGCGCGGGCTGCCGGTTCAGTCGAACCTGAAGTCGATCACGAACTCGTCGCCGTCGAAGCTGGCCACCTTGCCGACCACGTCGGTCTTCGCATGGAAGGATTTCGCCACCTGGCTGGCGTCACGGCCGGCATCGATGTGCGCGACATGGTCGGTGGTGGCGATCACCAGCCGGACCGGCAGCTCCCCGTCGACCGCCTTGACGATATGCGTCCTCAGCAGGTCGTTGCCGAGGGCGTTGCCTTCCCAGCGCGACAACCGGTCGGTGTAGCGCATGGTCTCGCCATCGGGCCGGGAGAAGTACGAATCCCAGCAACTGACGACCAGCGATCCATCTTCGGCCAGTGCGGACACCGCCCACATCTTGTTGGCGAGCTTCGCCTTGTAGCGTGCGAAGCACTTGGTGATCGGCTCGGGCATCGACGTTCCGCATTGGGGAAGATTTCAAGTTACCACCCCCGGGCACGGATAGGTGGTTGCCGTCGCACCATCCCCTTCGCATCCGTGTCGGTCCGACAAGCGGCACCCATGCAGGTGCGCGTCAGTGCGTTCACGGAACCTTACCGCCACCTCCACGCTCAATACCTGCATGCGCTCCCTCCTGGTCCTGCTGTGGTTGCTGCCGGCACTGTCCCTCGCCGCCACCGACACCCGCGTATTGCGCGCCGGCGACAGCGTGCTGCGCGTGGAAGTGGTCGATGTGGACGATCCACAGCGGGTGCGGATGCTGCATCGCTGGGTAGAGGAAGTGGCGGACGCGACGAAAATGGCATCCGGGCGCTTCCCGCTGCCCAGCGCCTATGTGCGCGTGCACCCGGTCGACAGGCGCGACGCCAGCCCGGTGCCGTGGGGCCAGACGCTGCGTCGCGGCGAAGCCGGCGTGCTGCTGTACGTGCGACGCAACGCCAGCGCTGGCGAATTGCGCGGCGACTGGACCGCGGTGCATGAGCTGTC
>JAKFDG010000316.1:0-7322 GCA_036677285.1 Pseudoxanthomonas sp. | reverse complement strand
CTCGGCGACATCAACGCCGGCATGTTGTCCGTGGGCCGCGACCGCATGACCAACCGCGGCCTGGTGAATGGCCTCGACTACGTGCAGTGCAATGCCGAGGCGCTGCCGTTTCCCGACCGCAGTTTCGACCTGGTCACCATCGCCTTCGGCCTGCGTAATGTCACCGACAAGGATGCGGGCCTGCGCGAGATGTTCCGCGTGCTCAAGGTCGGCGGGCAGGCGCGGGTGCTGGAATTCTCCGAAGTGAAGCTGGACTGGTTCAAGCCCATCTACGATTTCCACTCGTTCAAGGTGCTGCCGAAGTTGGGCCAGCTGTTCGCCCAGGACGCAGGCAGCTACCAGTACCTGGCAGAGAGCATCCGCAAGCATCCGCCGCAGGAGGAACTGAAGGCGATGATGCAGGAAGCCGGCTTCGAACGCTGCGGCTACAAGAACCTGTCGGCGGGCATCGTGGCGGTGCATACAGGTTACAAGGTCTGACGGGTTCCTGGCCTTGGTTTCGCAGGGGAAGGGGCGCGAAAGGTTAAACTTGCCGCACCCCCGTAGCTGGATATCCCTGATGCGTTCCGCTTTCCTGTTGCTGTCCTGCGCCGCCGTGCTGGCGGCCGGTTGTTCCCGCGATGCCGCCGCTCCGGAAGCCAAACCCGCCCCGCCCGAAGCCGCCGCGAAACTCACGCGCAGCCATGACGAGAATTCCTACGCCCAGCCCGAAAAGGTCGCCATCACCGACCTGGCGCTGGACCTGGCCATCGACTTCGACAAGAAGCAGATCGGCGGCACCGCCACCTACAGGCTCGACTGGAAGGACAAGGCCGCGACGGAGCTGGTGCTGGACACGCGCGCCCTGACCATCGAGAAGGTGGAGGGCGCGGACGCCGCCGGCAAATGGGCGCCGCTCAAGTACGCACTGGCCGCCAACGACAAGGTCTTCGGCAGCAGGCTGGCCATCCAGACGCCAGCGCGCAACCCCAGCGTCCGCATCACCTACCGCACATCGTCCGAAGCCTCCGGCCTGCAGTGGCTGGAACCGACGATGACCGAGGGCAAGCAGCTACCCTTCATGTTCAGCCAGTCGCAGGCCATCCACGCGCGCAGCTGGGTGCCGTTGCAGGACACGCCCGGCGTGCGCTTCACCTACAGTGCGCACGTGACCAGTCGCCCGGACGTGATGGTGCTCATGAGCGCCGACAACGATCCGGCCGCCGCGCGCGATGGCGACTACACCTTCAAGATGCCGCAGCCGATCCCGTCCTACCTGCTGGCGATCGCCGCCGGCGACCTGGTGTTCAAGCCGATCTCCCCGCGCAGTGGCGTGTGGGCCGAACCGAGCATGGCGGACAAGGCGGCCAGGGAGTTCGAAGACACCGAGAAGATGATCGCCACCACCGAAGCCTTGTACGGTCCCTACCGCTGGGAACGCTACGACATGCTGGTGCTCCCGCCGTCGTTCCCGTTCGGCGGCATGGAAAATCCGCGCCTGAGCTTCATCACCCCTACCGTGATCGTCGGCGACAAGTCACTGGTCTCGCTGATCGCGCACGAGCTTGCGCACAGCTGGTCCGGCAACCTGGTGACCAATGCCAGCTGGAAGGACATCTGGTTGAACGAAGGCTTCACCACCTACGTGCAGTCGCGCATCACCGAGTCCCTGTATGGCCAGGAGGCGGCGGAGATGGAACGCCAGATCGACCAGGCCGACCTGGCCAAGGAGATCAAGGACATCGCTGCCGCCGACCAGGTGCTGGTGCTGCCCGCGCTGACCGGGCGCGATCCCGATGAAGCGCTGACCGGCGTGCCCTACAACAAGGGCGCATGGTTCCTGCAGTTCCTGGAGCAGCGTTTCGGGCGCGAGGTGTTCGATCCCTTCGTGCGCGGCTGGTTCAACGACCACGCCTTCCAGAGCACCAACAGCGACCAGTTCATCGAGTACCTGCGCAAGAACCTGCTGGCGAAGAATCCCAATGCGGTGACCGAGGCCGAACTGACCGCCTGGCTCAATGAGCCTGGCGTCCCTGCGTTCGCGCCGAAGGCGCAGTCGCGCGGTTTCGCGATCGTCGACACCGCGCGCATCGCGTGGCTGGGCAGCAAGACCTTGCCGAGCGCGCAAGTCACCTCGGCCTGGACCACGCAGCAGTGGGTGCGCTTGATCGACGGCCTGGGCGAGAAGCTCGGCGCCGAGCAGCTGAAGCAGCTCGATGACGCCTACAAATTCACCGGCACCCAGAACGGCGAGATCGCGATGCGCTGGTATCCGCTGGCGTTGCGCAGCGGTTATGCCGAGGCGCTGCCGGCGAGCGGCGAGTTCATCCAGCGCGTGGGCCGGCGCAAGCTGATCATGCCGATCTACGAGGAGCTGGTGAAGACGCCGGAAGGACTGGCTTTCGCGAAGGAGGCCTTCGCCAAGGCGCGTGCGGGCTACCACCCGATCACCACCGCCTCGGTGGAAGCCGAACTGGCCAAGGCGCAGGCCGGGAAGTAGGCGATGACTTCACCGCGCCGCACATGGAAAACGGTCGCCTTGCTGGCGGCCGTTCTCTTTTCCGCAATCGCGATCTGGTTGTGGCGCGATCCGTTGGCGCTGGTGCATGCGGAGTTCACCCGGCAGCGGTGGACGGCCGGTCTTTCGCTGCGGCAGGCCGACGTGGCCGGGCACCGCTGGGCGTACGCCGAGCGCGCCGCGGACGATCCCGGCGCGCCGACGCTGGTGATGATCCACGGCTTCACCGGCAGCAAGGAGAACTGGTATCCGCTGGCGTCGAAACTGCGTGGGCGCTATCGGCTGGTGATCCCCGACCTGCCGGGTTGGGGCGACAGCCAGCGCATCGAAGGCGAGGATTACGGCTTCGTCGCGCAGAACGTGCGCGTCGCCGATTTCATCGACCAGCTCAAGCGCCAGCCGGGTAGCGAAGTGGTGCTGCTGGGGCATTCGATGGGCGGCGGTATCGCCGCCATGACCGCGGCCGGCAACCCGCAGAGCGTGGCACGGGTCGGATTGTTCGACGCGGCTGGCATGCGTTTCAGGGACAACCTGTTCGGCATCGAAGTGCTGGCGGGCGAGAACCCGTTCGCGGTGCATGACGATGCCTCGCTCAAGCGTTACCTCGACACCGTGTTCCATCTCGATTCCGCCAAGCCCGCCATTCCATGGCCCGCGTCGCGCGAAGTGATCCGATGGCGCACCCAGCAGGCGCAGTTCGAGCAGGATGTGCTGGACAGGATCGGCCGCGGCGACGAGCGGTTCCTGCCCGGCGAGGCTGCCGCGCGCATCCGCCAGCCTGCGTTGCTGCTGTGGTGCGCGCAGGACGTGGTGATCGACCCGAGCTCGCTGGAGCTCTATGCCGAACAGATACCGCAGGCGCGCAAGGTGATGCTGGATGGTTGCGGGCACATGTCCATCGTCGAGAAACCGGACGAAGTGGCGGCCGCGGTGCAAGCATTGATCGAACACGGAGAAGCAAGATGAACGCGAAAGTGATGATGCTCGCCAGCCTGCTGGCGTTGTCCGGTTGCGGCGACCGCGAAGCCGAGGCACGCGCACAGGCGGCGGCGCAGGCGGCGGCAAAGGAAGAAGCGGCGACCGCCCTGGCCAAGGAGTACGACAACGCCGTGTCGGCGCAGAGCTGGGATCTGGCGCGCGTGCATGGCGCGGCGCTGCTCGAGCAGTATCCCGACACCCAGGCCGCCGCCCGCATCGAGCCTGGTTTCGAGGAAGTAAAGGCCAGGGGCGAGGCCGCGCGCGAGGAACGCCGCATGCAGGCGTTGTGGAATTACGCGCAAGTCGCCGCCGATGGCGGCACCCAACGTTCGGCGATGATCTACAGCAAGGATCCGGTGGACCTGGACGGCAGCGGCGCCAAGCCGGTGCAGCTGGTATTCCGCGACCATCCCAAGTGGGAGCGCAGCGCCTACCTGGTGCTGCAGGCCAGCGATTTCCGCTGCGGTGGCGGCTGCAAGGTGAAGGTGATCGCCGACGAGGCCGCGCCGAAATCGATGGATGCGTGGCGTCCGGACACCGACGAGGCGATCGCGATGTTCATCACCGACCAGAAGGCCCTGTGGAAGCTGTTGCGCAAGACGAAAGTGGTGTCGATCGAATTCCCGGTGAAGGGCGGCGGCACGCGCACGGCGGTATTCGAGACCGGCGGGCTGGAGGGGACGCAGATGCCGGGGTGGGACTGATGCCTTGCCGGTTCTCCGGCATCACGCCACGCGTCTCCCGGCAGGAGTAAGCTCCACCATACGGCGTGCGCGTTCGTTGAGCCGCACGTCCGGGTGACGCGGCGCCGGACGCGCGCGCCAGGCACACCAGCGACGCATCGCCGCAACGGACGGCAGGCGGGCGCCCGCGGAGGCGACCATGCTCTCTCCACGTCTGCACCATTTCCTCGACGAGCGCCACGGCAACTACACCGCGCTCACCCACGATCGCACCATCACCGCGCACGAGACCGCGGCCGCGGCGCATATCGGCCACCAGCATTTCGCCAAGACCGTGATGCTCAAGGTCGACGGCAATCTGGCGATGATGGTGATGCCGGCGTCCTACCGGATCGATCTCATTCGCCTGTCACGCGCGCTGGGCGGCAGTCTGGTGGAACTCGCGCAGGAAGAAGAATTCCGCGACGCGTTCCCGGATTGCGAACTCGGTGCGATGCCGCCGTTCGGCCATCTCTACGGCATGCCGGTCTACGTCGATTCGCGCCTCACCGGGCACGCCGAGATAGCCTTCAACGCCGGTTCGCACACCGATGTGGTGCGCATGCCGTACCACGAGTTCGAAAGGTTGGCGCAGCCGGAATTGCTGTGGCTGGCGCATGTGATGTGAGCGGCGAGGTAGGGTGGGCCGAGGCCCACCCTACGTATTCTCTTTACAGCGAATACCCGAACTGCTGCTTGAACTGTTCGTTGAACTCGTCGTAATTGAAACGCTGGTTCTGGGTGCCGGGGTGTTCGACCTTCAGCGCGCCCATCAGGTTGCCCATGCGGCCGATGGTCAGCCAGTCATAGCCCTTCTCGATGCCGAAGATCAGGCCGGCGCGGAACGCGTCGCCGCAGCCGGTGGGGTCGGTGACGCGACGCTCGTGCGCCGGCGGGATGTCGAAGGTCTTTTCCGGCGTGTGGATCTGCGAACCATGCGGGCCGCGGGTGGTGATGTAGGCCTTGACCCGCTGCATGATGTCGTTCTCGCTCCAACCGGTACGCTCCTGCAGCAGGTTGGATTCGTAATCATTGACGGTGACGTAGTCCGCCTGCTCGATGAAATGGCGCAGTTCCGCGCCGTTGAACAGCGGCATGGCCTGGCCCGGATCGAAGATGAACGGGATGCCGCCTTCGGCGAACTCGGTCGCGTTCTGCAACATGCCGTCGCGGCCGTCGGGGCTGACGATGCCGAAGGTCACGCCTTTCACGTCGCGTACGTGGTTCTCGTAGCTGCGCATCATCGCGCCGGGATGGAAGGCGGTGATCTGGTTGTTGTCCAGGTCGGTGGTGATGAAGGCCTGTGGGGTGAACAGCTCGTCGATGACCTTGACCTGGGCCATGTCGATGCCCTGTTCGGTGAACCACTCGCGATACGGGCCGAAATCCTGGCCGACGGTGGCCATCGGCAGCGGATCGCCGCCCAGCAGCTTGAGGTTGTAGGCAATGTTGCCGGCGCAGCCACCGAACTCGCGGCGCATGCGCGGCACCAGGAACGACACGTTCAGGATATGCACCTTGTCCGGCAGGATGTGGTTCTTGAACTGGTCCGGGAACACCATGATGGTGTCGTAGGCAAGGGAACCACAGATCAGTGCGGACATCGGGAAAGTCTCTCGGATGAGGTCGAATACGGCCGGCTGGCCAGGGGGTGGCCAAGGCGGCGGACGCCTTCGCGGCGCAAAGGGTAACGGTTAGGCCCCAGGCAGGCCAGCCGGCCGCAGGGCAGGGCGCGCGGATTGCCCGTAGAAAAGTCACGAAACCGCTGGAACCGCGTAGTTTCCGGCGGATTTTCCCTTGCCGCTACCCGGGGTGGTTGCTAGTCTAGTTGATCCCCCGGTTTCCCCCTTGCGCGGCTACCCCGCCGCGTCTGCATAGCAGGATTATTTCCCCGATGTTCAAAAAGCTCCGCGGCATGTTCTCCAATGACCTGTCCATCGACCTGGGCACGGCCAACACCCTCATCTACGTCCGCGGACAGGGCATCGTGCTGAACGAACCTTCGGTGGTCGCGGTACGCCAGGACCGCACCTACGGCGGTAACCGGACCGTGGCCGCGGTCGGCATGGAGGCCAAGCAGATGCTGGGCCGCACCCCGGGCAACATCACCACCATCCGGCCGATGAAGGATGGCGTCATCGCCGACTTCACCTACACCGAGGCCATGCTCAAGCACTTCATCAGGAAGGTGCACAAGTCGCGCTTCCTGCGCCCCAGCCCGCGCGTGCTGGTGTGCGTGCCGGCCGGCTCCACCCAGGTCGAGCGCCGCGCGATCAAGGAATCGGCCGAGGAGGCCGGCGCCCGCGACGTCTACCTGGTGGAAGAACCCATGGCCGCGGCGATCGGCGCCGGCCTGCCGGTCAGCGAGGCGCGCGGCTCGATGGTCATCGACATCGGCGGCGGCACCACCGAGGTGGCGGTGATCTCGCTCAGCGGCATCGTCTATTCGCAGTCCGTGCGCATCGGCGGCGACCGTTTCGACGACGCCATCATCAACTATGTGCGCCGCAACCACGGCATGCTGATCGGCGAGGCCACCGCCGAGCGGATCAAACTGGAAATCGGCTGCGCCTACCCGCAACCGCAGGTGGTGGAAATGGAGATCTCCGGCCGCAACCTCGCCGAGGGCGTGCCGAAGATGATCAAGATCAACTCCAACGAAGTGCTGGAAGCGCTGCACGAACCGCTGTCGGGCATCGTCAGTGCGGTCAAGCTGGCGCTGGAGCAGACCCCGCCGGAACTGTGCGCGGACGTGGCCGAGCGCGGCATCGTGCTGACCGGCGGTGGCGCCCTGCTGCGCGACATGGATCGCCTGATCTCCGAGGAAACCGGCCTGCACGTGCAGGTCGCCGACGATCCGTTGACCTGCGTCGCCCGCGGCGGCGGCCGTGCGCTGGAACTGGTGGACATGCACGGCAACGAGTTCTTCGCTCCGGAATAAATGGCCTGCCGCCGGATCGGCCGACGGCCGATCCGGTAAAAACTTGCGGATGCGGTTCGCATTACCCCGGCTGCAATCGTCGATACTTGTCGTTTCCTTCCTACCCCGAACCCTGACACGTGCCGTCCTACGCCGGTCCTCCCGTCGCTGCCCGTCCGGGCGAAGTCGCCACCACGCTCAGGCT
>JAKFDG010000315.1:0-8486 GCA_036677285.1 Pseudoxanthomonas sp. | reverse complement strand
CCGAAGTGGCGAAGACGGCCGCGAAGGAATTCAAGAAGCAGGGCCTGGATATCCGTCTGGGCGCCAAGGTCAGCAAGACCGAAGTGAAAAAGAAGGAAGTCCACGTCACCTACACCGATGCCGAAGGCGAGAAGACGCTCGTCGTCGATCGGCTGCTGGTGGCGGTGGGCCGCAAGGCGGCCTCCAAAGGCCTGCTGGCCGAAGGCACCGGCGTGAAGCTCAACGAGCGCGGCCAGGTGGAAGTGGACGAGCATTGCCACACCGGCGTCGACGGCGTGTGGGCGGTCGGCGACTGCGTGCGCGGCCCGATGCTGGCCCACAAGGGTTTCGAGGAAGGCATAGCGGTGGCCGAACTGATCGCAGGCCTGCCCGGCCACGTGAATCTCGACACTGTTCCGTGGGTCATCTACACCGAGCCGGAAATCGCATGGGTCGGCAAGACCGAGCAGCAGCTCAAGGTTGAAGGCATTCCCTACAAGACTGGCAGCTTCCCGTTCGCCGCTCTGGGACGCGCAGTGGCGATGGGCGAACCGGCGGGTTTCGTAAAGGTCATCGCGCACGAGGAAACCGATCGGATCCTGGGCATGCACCTGGTGGGAGTGGGTGTTTCGGAACTGGTGCACGAAGGTGTGCTGGCCATGGAGTTCAGCGGCTCAGCCGACGATTTGGCCCGTATCTGCCACGCGCATCCGACGCTATCCGAAGCCGTGCACGATGCCGCGATGTCGGTGGCCAAGCGATCGATCCACAAAGTCAATTGAGCAACCAGCATCCCGCCAGCAGAGCGGGAAAGGCGAAGGGGTGAACCGTGCCGCGCACGTTCACCCTTTTTTCGTTTTGAACACAGCAAGGGATTCCAGCATGAAATCAATCTGCGTCTATTGCGGATCCAATTCGGGCAGCAAGCCCGCCTATTCCGAACGCGCCGCTGCGCTGGGCGACCGTATCGCAAAGGAAGGCCTTCGCCTGATCTACGGCGGCGGCAATGTCGGTTTGATGGGTGTGGTGGCCAATGCGGTGCTGGAAGCCGGCGGCGAAGTCACCGGGGTGATTCCCAAGCAGCTGGCGGATTGGGAAGTGGCCCATCGCGGATTGACCAAACTGGAAATCGTCGGCTCCATGCACGAGCGCAAGGCGCGCATGTTCGACCTGGCCGACGGGTTCGTCACCCTGCCCGGCGGTTTCGGCACCATGGAGGAGATCTTCGAGATGCTGACCTGGCGCCAGCTCGGCATCGGCAACAAACCCTGCGCGTTCCTGGACGTCGAGGGGTTCTACGCACCCTTGATCGGCATGATCGACCGCATGGTGGAGGAGCGTTTCCTGCATCCCGAGCAGCGTCAGGACCTGTGGCACGGCACCGACATCAGCGCGATGCTGGAGTGGATGCGCGATTACAGGCCTGCTCAGGCTTCCAAGTGGATAGACGAGAAACGGCGCGCGGCGATGCGCTGACGAAAGGCCAATGGCATGGCATGACTCGCATGCATCGCCATCGGATCGAGTCCGTGCGACAAAAGTAGAAGTCTTATCGCTTTCGGATTTCCTGCTACTCAAGCAGAATCGAAAGTGATGGATCCCGGCCTTCACCGGGATGACGAGATGGCAAGCCGATGACGATCCCCACTTCCTTCGAAGCCTTCCGCATCCACAACGATGCCAACGGCTACCGCAGCGGCATCGAGTCGATCTCGCTGGACGAGCTCAACCCCGGCGAAGTCGTCATCAAGACCGCCTACTCGTCGGTCAACTTCAAGGATGCGCTCGCCGGCACTGGTGAAGGCAAGATCCTGCGCCATTTCCCGCTGGTGGGCGGCATCGACGTGGCCGGGCACGTGGTCGCGTCCACCGACCTGCAGTTCAGGGAAGGCGACCCCGTGCTGGTCACCGGTTGCGGCCTGAGCGAGACCCGCGATGGCGGCTATGCGGAATACGCACGGCTGGAAGCGCAGTGGGTAATTCCCCTGCCCAGCGGGCTGAGCCTGCGCGAAAGCATGATCCTGGGCACCGCCGGCTTCACCGCCGCGCTGGCGCTATACCGGATGCTGGACAACCGCCAGGTGCCGGAACTCGGGCCGCTGGCGGTGACCGGCGCCACCGGCGGGGTGGGCTCGCTGGCAGTGGATATCTTCAGCCGCGCCGGTTTCGAGGTGCATGCAATCAGCGGTAAGCCGCACCAGGCCGATTTCCTGAAGTCCTTGGGTGCCAAGCAGGTATTGGGCCGTGACGCCCTGGCAAGCAGGCGACCGATGGAATCGGTGCGCTTCGGGGGGGGCCTGGACAACGCCGGCGGCGCAATGCTGGCCGGCTTGCTGGCGCAGACCGCGCCCTATGGCAATGTCGCTACGGCCGGCCTGGTGGCAAGCCATGAACTGGCCGCCACGGTCATGCCTTTCATCATCCGCGGCGTCTCGCTGCTGGGCGTGGCCTCCGCCGGAACCGCCAGAAACATACGCGACGATATCTGGCGGCATCTGGCCGACGACTGGAAACCGACGCACCTGGAAGCCATCTGCAGCCTTGAAACAACGCTGGAGGGGCTTCCCGCAGCATTCCAGACCCTGCTTTCCGGCCAGTCTTTCGGTCGTATCCTGGTAAAAACCGGATAAACGGGACCTTGGTCACGCCGATCGGATACTCCGCCATTTTCCGTAAGCCCCAACACCCACTACAATCGGCGCGGGGACAACTTTGGGGTAAAGCATGGCGCGCATTCTGATCGTCGACGATTCACCTTCGCAGCTGCTGGGAATCCAGCGCATCGTCGAAAAACTGGGCCACGAATCACTCACCGCCGAAGATGGCGCCGAGGGCGTGGAAGTCGCCAAGCGCGAGCTGCCGGACATGGTGCTGATGGATGTGGTGATGCCCAACCTCAACGGTTTCCAGGCCACCCGCACCCTGAGTCGCGAAGCCACCACCAAGCACATCCCGGTCATCCTGGTAACCACCAAGGATCAGGACACCGACCGCATGTGGGGACTGCGCCAGGGCGCGAAGGCCTACCTGACCAAGCCGTTCTCCGAAGACGAACTGGCCGAAGTCATCGAACGCATCTTCAGCACCACCGACGCGCCACCGCCCAGCGCGGCCTGAGCGTCATCCGCGGCGCCGGTCATTCCGGCACCGCGTCACTCCAGTCATCCCGCATTGCCCGTGAAGGCCTTGGCCAGATCGCGGTAGGCCTTGCGCTGTTCTTCGTTGCCGGCAGGTGGCGCGGTGATTTCCAGCTCCACGATCTGGTCGCCTGGCGGGGAACCAGGCAAACCTCGTCCGCGCAGGCGCAACTTGCGCCCGGCCTCGGAATCGCCGGGAATCTTCAAGTCGACCGCCCCCCCCAGCGTGGGCACGCTGACCGTGGCTCCAAGCGCCGCCTGCCAGGGCGTCACCGGCAATATGTGGATGATGTTCTGCCCGTCCACTTCGAACTGCGGATGCGCCGCGTATTCGATTTCCAGCAGCAGGTTGCCCCCGCCATCCCCTTGCCCGCCCAGCCTGATCACCTGGCCCGGGCGCACTCCCTTGGGCACGCGCACATCCAGCTGCTTGCCGTTGATGCCCAGGCGGACCTTGCCGCCGTCGTAGACCGCCTGCAACGGCACCGACAGTTTGGCCCGGGTATCGCCGCGAGGCCGCGGCGAGCGTGGCGCAGCGCCGCCGGCATGCGCGCGGCGACCGAACAGCCCTTCGAAGAAATCGCTGAAACCGCCCCCGGAACCATCGCTGCCGAATACTTCCTCGAAATCGAACCCCTGGCTGCCGCCCATACCGCCGCGGCCGAAGTCGGGGGGCGGGCGGAACTCTTCCCCGGGACGGTAACCCTGCGCACGTAGCCGGTCGTAGGCAGCCCGCTTCTGCGGATCCCGCAGCGCTTCGTAGGCTTCATTTACCGACTTGAACTTGTCCTCGGCGCCAGGCTCCTTGCTGACATCGGGATGGTACTTGCGCGCCATGCGCCGATAGGCGGTCTTGAGCTCGGCTTCGCCCGCGCTCGGCTCGACCCCGAGGACGTCGTAGTAGTCCTTGAATTTCATCCGATGACCTCGAAAAAGAGCGGCCCGCAACCATGCGGTCACGGGCCGATTTTAACGACTACGGGATCTGGCGGGGATCCGGCCACGCCGGTCGCCAATGGCCGTGGCCCCAGCCCACCGCCGGGGCGCTTATTGCACCGACTTGTTGCCTACCTGGATGCGGCGCGGCGCGGATTCCGGTTTCTTGGGAATGGTGATTTCGAGCACGCCGTTACGGCCGCTGGCGGCGATTCCATCGGCATCGGCGCTGTCGGGCAAGGCGAATCGCCGGTGGAAACTGCCGTAGCGGCGCTCGACCCGGGAGAAACGCTCGGTTTCGGTCGTCGATTCGCTGCTGCGCTCGCCTTTGATGGTCAGGATGCCCTTGTCCATCTGCACGTCGATCTGATCCGGATCGATACCCGGCAGGTCCGCGTAGATGACGAAGCGCCCCGGCTCTTCCTTGATGTCGACCCGCGGCACCCACTGGCTGGTGACCACGGCCGACTCATCGGTGTCGCCGGTGTCGAAAAACCGGTCGAATACATTCTTGATTTCTTCCTGCAGCGCGGTCTGCCCGGGCCACTGGCGATAACGGACGATGTTCATCGTTGTCTCCTCGGTTCATGGGTTGGTCGAACGACGGCCCGCAGGCCGTCATGCCTGGAAAATAGGTGCCGGCATTATGATTTCAAGGGCTTTTGACGCGGCCTTACTGTCCCGTCATCTACCCTTCATTCATTCTCCAGGAGCCCCCATGAGCATCCAGATCGGCGACCACATTCCCGAAACAACCCTCAAGCGCATCCGCGAAGGCGTGGAAACCATCGACACCCCGACCCTGTTCAACGGGCACAAGGCGGTGCTGTTCGCGGTGCCCGGTGCGTTCACCCCGACCTGTTCCGAACGCCACTTGCCTGGTTTCGTGGAGCACTTCGAGGACTTCCGCAATCGTGGGATCGATGTGTACTGCGTGTCGGTCAACGACCCGTTCGTGATGCAGGCCTGGGGAAAATCGCAGGACGTGCCCGACGGCCTGCAGATGCTCGCCGACGGCAACGCCGATTTCACCCGCGCACTGGGACTGGAAATGGATGCGAGCGGCTATGGCATGGGGATTCGTTCCAAGCGCTACGCGCTGTATGCGGAAGACGGCGTGGTCCGGCAGCTTTGGGTCGAATCGCCGGGCGAGTTCAAGGTGTCTTCCGCCGACCATGTGCTCGAACATCTTCCTAGCTGATCCCCCTCCGAAGAACCGAAAGGCCAGCGAATGTCCAAGCCAGCCAGCAAGCCCAAGCCCCAGAAACGCGCCACAACCACCGAAACGGGGACCGACGGCATGTTTACCGACACCGCGACCCTGCGCGCCAATGCGCGCGAGAACATCGGAGAAGGCGCCATCACCCGCACCTATCTGGCTGACAAGAAAGTGGTGATAAAACTGCTCAACGATGCGTTGGCTACCGAGTATGTCTGCGTGCTGCGCTACTACCGGCACTATTTCATGGCCTCGGGCATGCTGGCCGATTCGGTGAAGGCCGAGTTCCTTGAACATGCGCAGCAGGAACAGGAGCACGCGCACAAGCTTGCCGAGCGCATCGTGCAACTGGGCGGCGAACCGGACCTCAACCCCGACACGCTCACGAGGCGTTCGCATGCCGAATACAAGGAAGGACAGGACCTGCGCGACATGGTCAAGGAGGACCTGATCGCCGAACGCATCGCCATCGACAGTTACCGCGAGATGATCAACTACATCGGCGACCGCGACACCACCACCAAGCGCATCCTGGAATCGATCCTGGCGCAGGAAGAAGAGCATGCCGACGAGTTCTCGGACCTGCTCGACGGGTGGATCGGCAAGTAGCCGGGGCGATTCTCAGAGCAATACGCGGAAACTGATCCGCGTCCACGCACCGCTTTCGGCCAAGGCGGTCAGCGTGTGCTCTCCGGTTTCCTCGTAGTCGCGGGTGAATGCCTGCGCGCCTCGTGTCTCCGCGATCCATTTGCCGTCCAGCAGCCATTGCACGCTGGTGTCAGTGCCTAGCGCACGTACTTGCAGACGCGCGCCATGGGTACTGCCTGGTGCGCGGGCGACGGTCGCACGATCATTGAGGCCTTCGATGCGCAATTCCGTGGAAGCCTCGCGGCCATCCGCGACGCAATCCGGCGACAATGCCGGAAGCCTGGATTCATTGCGCGTCTGCGCAGATAACCATGGCGACGCCAATGCGGGCCAGCGTGCGACTTCCGCGCTGCGTGCATCATGAGGCCGCGAGCATTCCGCAGAAAGCCGCAGGCCCGTCGCGGCATCCACCTCGAAGCGCTCGCGCCCCGCGCTCCACAGGCGCGCGTCGCGTTCGGCGAAGGTCGGTGGAATCGCACCGTCCAGTGTCCATGCCTTCATCCTGCGCTGGCAGAGTTGCGGAACCTCGTCCTGCGGTGGCAGGCCCAGCGGCCAGCAGATTTCCGCTTCGGCCACTCCGGCCGGTGGGGGTTGCGGCACGCCGTCGTTTCGCGAATTCGGCAGGCTGTCGATCACCTCGAACATCAACGGCAATGCCGTGACCGCGCCGTATTGTCCGGGTAGGGGCGTGCCGTCCGGACGCCCTACCCACACGCCGACCGTGTAGCGACGCGTGCCACCGATCGCCCACGCATCTCGGAAGCCGTAACTGGTGCCGGTCTTCCACGCCACCCGCGGACGCGAGCCCACATCGAACGTACCGAGTCCGTAGCCTGGACGTGGATTGGCTTCCAGGATTTCGCGCAGGATCCACGCCGCACCCGGCGACATCATCCGCCTGTCGATGACCGGATCCGATTCCGTATAGCGCACACGGCCGGCGAGCCCGCCGCGGTTGAAGGCGGCGAATGCGCCGACCAGGTCCTCCAGGCGTGCGCCGGTGCCGCCCAGGATCATGGCCAGATTGGGTTTTCCACCACGGGGATATTTCAGTTCGATGCCGCCATTGGCCAGGCGAGCGGAAAAGCGCGCGGGACCGACCCGATCCAGCAAGTCCACTGCCGGCACGTTCAAGGACAGGCGCAAGGCTTCTGCCGCACCGATGGGGCCATTGAATGCAGCATCGAAATTGCCCGGACGGTAGCCGTTGAAACTCTGCGGCGCATCGACGAACAGGCTTTCCGAATGGATCAGCCCATCGTCGAACGCCAGTCCGTACAGGAACGGCTTCAACGTGGAACCGGGCGAACGCCATGCCTGCACCATGTCCACATGACCCAGGCGCTGCTTGTCGCCAAAAGTCACCGAGCCGACGTAGGCTCGCGCCTGCAGGTTGTCGTTGTCGACCACCAGCAACGCGGCCGAGGTGCGCTCCGGCAAGTTGGAAAAGTACGCGGCCACGCGTTCTTCCAGGGTGCGCTGAAGCTCCGGGTCGATATTGGAGACGATGCGTGCGGCTTTCGGATTGGCCTGGCGCAGGCGTTCGGCCAGCAGTGCGGCGCTGAGCGGCGGTTGCAGCGAGCGGGCGACGACCGGTTCGATGCGCGCGTCATCGACTTCCGCCTTCGACCACACTCCAAGCGCGACCATGCGTCGCAGCACCTTGTCGCGCGCGATCCGCGCTGCTTCAGGATGCCGGTCCGGACGCAGGCGGCTGGGCGACTGCGGCAACACCGCAAGCAGTGCGGCTTCGGCCTGCGATAGCTGCGATGCAGGTTTCCCCAGATAGGCCCAGCTCGCGGCCTCCACGCCCTCGATGGTGCCACCGAACGGAGCGCGCTCCAGGTACAGCCGCAGGATTTCGCGCTTGGGCAAGTGCACTTCCAGTTGCAGCGCGCGCAACAACTGCATGGCCTTGCCCCAGGGCGTGCGCGTGTGCGGATCGAGGATGCGCGCAACCTGCATGGTCAGCGTGGAGCCACCGGAAACAATGCGCCCGCCGCGCAGCCATTGCCCACCTGCCCTCAGCAGCGCCGACGGGTTGATGCCGGGATGCTTCCAGAACCAGCGGTCCTCGTAATTCAGCAGTGCCTGCAGGTACAACGGCGACACGCTTTCCGGCATGGCCGGGTAACGCCACACGCCATTGCGATCGGCGAACGCGCGCAGCGGCGTGCCATCACGCGCGACCACCAGCGTGCTGGTGTCGCGGGCCTTGGGCAATGGCATGGGGAAGGTGAAATCGAGGACGAGCAGCGTCACCAGAACGGCAACGGTTCCCCAGCGCAGCCAGGGCAGCATGCGTATGAAACCGACTCCCCCTTCGCTCGCGGGAGAGGGTCGGGGTGAGGATATGGGGACGTGAGGCATATCAGCTGAAAAAAACCCCTGGTGAATGCTCGGCGCATGGACCGTAGCTGTCGCGGCATGCCCTCATCCGCCCTTCCCTCAGCTGCCTGACGGCAGCTTCGACCTTCTCCCGCGAGCGGGAGAAGGGCTTGCTCCACTCAAGGCTGCACCACCGTAATCGTCGCCGGTGCCGACTTGCCCACCCCGCGGATGTCCGG
>JAKFDG010000314.1:0-2046 GCA_036677285.1 Pseudoxanthomonas sp. | reverse complement strand
GCGCGCTATCGAATGCTGGTCTGCGTCGGCCTGGTGTTCTCGCTGGCCGGCGATGTGTTCCTGATGCTGCCCGGGGACTGGTTCGTGTTCGGACTGGCGTCCTTCCTGCTGGCGCACCTGTGTTACGTGGCGGCCTTCGCTCCCGGATCGAGTGCCCGGGACAAACTCGTCGCCTGCGTGGCCTATGCCGTCATCGCCGCCGCCAACCTGGTCGGATTGCTGCCGCGCGTGCCGGCCGAACTGCATGCGCCGGTGCTGGCGTATGTCGCCGTGCTGATGCTGATGGGCGCGCTGGCGGCGGCGCGCGGCTGGTCGTTGCGTGGCGACCCGCGACTGGCCCGTCCTGCCCGCCTGGCCGCGATCGGCGGGGCGCTGTTCGTGCTGAGCGATTCGGTGCTGGCCTGGAACCGCTTCGGTGGCGGGATTCCGCTGGCCCCGCTGTGGGTGCTGGCGGGATACTACGCATCGTCCTGGTGCATCGCCCTTTCGGTGGATGCCGGGAAGGAGGTCGCGCATGGCTGACAAGATCATGATGTTCGCCATCCCGGGGTTCTTCATCCTGATGGCGATCGAACTGGTGGCCGCGCGCCTGATGCGACGCAACGTCTACCGGCTCAACGACGCGATCAACAGCATCGGCCTGGGCGTGCTGTCGCAGGTGGCGGGCGTGTTCGCCAAGTTCCTGATCGTCGGCATCTACGCGTGGGTGGTGCAGCGGGTGGCGCTGTTCGACCTGCCGATGGACAACGCGTGGACGTGGATCAGTGCGCTGGTGCTGTACGACTTCTGCTATTACTGGCTGCACCGCTGCGGCCACGAAGTGAACGTGCTGTGGGCCGCGCACGTGGTCCACCACCAGAGCGAGCGCTACAACCTGAGCACGGCGCTGCGCCAGACCGGCAGTGGCGCGTTGCTGGGGTGGATCTTCTACCTGCCGATGGCGCTGCTGGGTTATCCGGTGGAAGTGTTCGCGGTGGTCGCGGTGATCGACCTGCTGTACCAGTACTGGATCCACACCGAGCTGGTCGGCAAGCTGGGCTGGTTCGACAAGGTGTTCGCCTCGCCCTCCAACCACCGCGCCCACCACGCGGTCAACGACCGCTACCTGGACCGCAACTACGGTGGCATCTTCATCCTCTGGGACCGCATGTTCGGCAGCTTCGTCGAGGAAACCGACGTCGACCCGCCGGTGTACGGCACGCGCGCGCCGCTGCGCAGCTGGAACCCGCTGTGGGCCAACCTGGAGGTGTACTGGGCGATGGCGCAGGACTCGTGGCATGCGCGACGCTGGCGCGACAAGCTGCGGGTGTGGTTCGCGCGGCCGGGCTGGCGTCCGACGGATGTGGCGGAACGCTTCCCCAAGCCTGCATTCGACCAGCAACGCGAGGAATACAACCCGGTCGTGTCGGGCTGGATCAAGGGCTACTGCCTGCTGCAGTTCGCGCTGGCGCTGGGCCTCGGCGTGCACTTCCTGCAGACCGCGCCCACGGTGACGCTGGCGGCGGCGCTGGCGCAGGCGGCGTTCCTGATGGCGACGCTGGTCTTGATCGGTGGGTTGCTGGAAGGCCGGCGCTGGCCGCTGTGGCCCGAAGCGGGGCGGCTGGCATTCCTGGCCTTGTTCCCGGTGCTCGCCGGACGCTGGCTGGACGGCAGCGTGCTCGCCGCGCCCGTACAGGCGGGATTCGTCGTGTTGGCCGCGATCGGCCTGATGCTGCTGCTGTTGGCGGCGTGGAAAAGCCGCAATGCGCTGGTGATCGCTGAAACGGACGAGCAAGCGCTGCCCTCCGTCTCGCCTTGAGAGACCTCGCGCCGCTAGAGTAGGCGCTCATTCGAACCGGGTTCCTCCGTGGCCAAGGCTTCCCCGAAATCCCGCACGGCCTTCGTCTGCGCCGAATGCGGCGCAGAACACAACAAGTGGCAAGGCCAGTGTGGCGAATGCGGGGCGTGGAATACGTTGTCCGAGATCGTGCTCGAGTCCGCGGCCACGCCGACGGCCGCGCGTCGCAGCGGCTGGGCCGGCAAGATCGATGCGCCGCAGGTCACCGC
>JAKFDG010000313.1:0-3274 GCA_036677285.1 Pseudoxanthomonas sp. | reverse complement strand
GCCAGGTCGGCCAACGTGTCGCTGCAGACCATCTACAAGTACTTCGGCAGCAAGGAGGTGCTGGTCTACGCGATGCTGGACGTGATGCTGGTGCGCCTGGCCGACCGCATGATCGACCACCTGCAGGGCATCGACGACGCGCGCGAACGCCTGCGCAAGACCTGCTGGGTGTTCCTGGACTACATGGACAAGCATCCGGCGGTGATGATGCTGCTGGTCACCGCGATCCCGGCGTCGCGGCACCGAAATATCCCCATCTACGAAAGCCCGGAGCTGATGGGCGCCTTCCTGGGCGTGCTCAAGGACGGGCAGGCGCGCGGCGTGCTCAACAACCGGGTCTCGAGCAAGGTGCTGCTGGACGTGTTCATGGGCATCATCGGCCGGGTGGGGCTGATGCACATCGTGCGCGCGGAGCAGCGCCCGCTGACCGAACAGTTCGACGAGCTGTTCCATATCCTGTGGCGGGCGATGTCGGCGGATTGAGGGGGCGGTTACCTTCGAACCGCTCGTGCCGGAAGCCCGCGGTCAGTCGTCCGACAATAACATGCGACAGATCGCGCCGACGCAGGCGCCGCTGCTGGCGTCCAGGATCGGCGAGTGCCCGGCGTCGCCATTCGGGAACGGGCTGCGCGCCTCCAGTACGAAGACCACCGCATTCGCCCCGCCCAGGTCGCCGGGCATCTCGAACTCCTTCTGCACGATGTAGACATCCATGTCGCGCATGCGCTCGTCGAAATAGCGACCGACACCACGCCCGGTGGCGCGGGTGTAACTGCTCTTCCAGCGACCGATGTCGCCGGCCGTTCCCAGGCGGATCTCGCCGTTGCGCAACGCCTCCGCCAGGCCGGCCCGACCCGGACGACGCGCCGGCTCGGCTGCGGCTCTGACAGGAAACAGTTCCCGCAGCTCCGCCCGGGGCGGCGGCCGGCGCTCCGGCAACAATGGCGCGGGGACGGAGCGCTGGGGTTCAACCGCCGGTTCCTGCACCTGCGGCGCCGGCGCGATCACTGCAGGCGCCGCTGTCGCTATTGCAGGCGCAGCTGCGGGCGCAGGGATGGGCGCCGGGCGTTCTTCGACGACCGGCTCGGGCGCGAGCATCGCGCGGATCCGGTCGAACTGGGTATAGAAACCATAGCCCAGGGCCAGCAGCGGGATCAGCAACAACCATCCGTGCTGCGGGGCCGCGTCTTGATCGACCGTCGTGCCCAGCCGCACGCGGCCGATCGTTTCGTTGTCGCCCATTCCTGTTTTCCCCAGCCCAATCCCCAAACTCGATTCTTCCGCATTGCGATGCGCGCCTATCCACGGTCGCGAGACCGCCACGGCAGAACCACCTGCAGCGATTGTAGTTCGGCTGCAGTCGTATTCATCCCATCCATGGCCGGATTGGAAAGGTACTGACCGCGCTCAATGGTATTGTCCGGTTCTTCCCTCCCCAAGAGCCGAGACCCGTTGTGACTGCCAAGACCGTCCCCGTCGATCCCTTTGATCTCGTGATTTTCGGCGGCACCGGCGACCTGGCGCTGCGCAAGCTGCTGCCGGGCCTGCTGCGCCGCTACGCCGACGGACAGATCCCCGAAAGCAGCCGCATCCTCGGCGTCGCCCGCGACGTGCAGTCCGACGACAGCTATCGCGAGAAGGTGCGCGAAGCCCTGGCCCTGGCCTGCAGCAACGACACTGCCGCGATGGGCAAGGTCGATTCGTTCCTGCAGCGGCTCGGCTACCGCAGCCTGGATGCGACCCGCGACGAGGGCTGGGACGATTTCGCCGCCGACCTGCACGCCCAGGGCGAGCGCATCCGCGTGTTCTACCTGTCCACCAGCCCCAACCTGTTCGTCGACTTGTGCAACCGGCTGCGCGCGCACGACCTCAACACCGGCAACGCGCGGGTGGTGATCGAGAAGCCGATCGGCCGCGATTCGGCCAGTGCCGCGGTGATCAATGACGCGGTCGGCAGCAGCTTCGCCGAAAGCCAGATCTTCCGCATCGACCATTACCTGGGCAAGGAGACGGTGCAGAACCTGCTGGCGCTGCGCTTCGCCAACATCCTGTTCGAGCCGTTGTGGAACGCCAACCACATCGACCACGTGCAGATCACCGTGGCCGAGACCGTGGGCCTGGAGAAGCGCGCCGGCTACTACGACACCTCCGGCGCGCTGCGCGACATGGTCCAGAACCACCTGCTGCAGCTGCTGTGCATGGTGGCGATGGAGCCGCCCGCGGCGCTGGAAGCCGATGCGGTGCGCGACGAAAAACTGAAAGTGCTGCGCTCGCTGCGTCCGATCACCGCCGAGGATGCCGCGCAACTGACCGTGCGCGGCCAATACCGCGCCGGCGCGACCAACCGCGCCGCGGTGCCCGGCTACCTGGACGAGCTGGGACGCAACGATTCGCGCACCGAGACCTTCGTCGCGCTCAAGGCCGAAGTGGACAACTGGCGCTGGGCAGGCGTGCCGTTCTACCTGCGCACCGGCAAGCGCCTGGCCGATCGCGTGTCGGAAATCGTGATCACCTTCCGCCAGATCCCGCACTCGATCTTCGAGCACAGCGCCGGCCCGGTGATGACCAACAAGCTGGTCCTGCGCCTGCAGCCCGACGAAGGCGTGAAGCTGTGGCTGATGATCAAGGACCCGGGCCCGGGTGGATTGCGCCTGCAGCACGTGCCGCTGGACATGAGCTTCGCCGAGGCCTTCGGCGTGCACCAGCCGGAAGCCTACGAGCGCCTGCTGATGGACGTGGTCCGCGGCAACCCGACCTTGTTCATGCGCCGCGACGAAGTGGAAGCGGCGTGGAAGTGGATCGACCCGATCCTGGCCGCATGGGAAAACCTGCGCGAAACGCCCAAGCCTTACACCGCCGGTTCGTGGGGGCCGAGCGCGGCGGTCGCGTTGATCGAACGCGACGGGCGCACCTGGCACGAGGACGCGGCGTAGCGCTTGGCCATGGGCAACGACTTGTCCGCGAAGATCAAGCTTCACGCTTTCGCCGATCCCGGCGCCTTGGCGCTGGCCCTGGCCGAGGCGGTCGCCGACGACCTGCGCGCTGCGGTTGCGGCACGCGGCATCGCCAGCCTCGCCCTGTCCGGCGGCAACACGCCGAAACGCTTCATGCAGGCGTTGTCGCTGCAGCCGTTGCCGTGGGAGGACATCGTCGTGACCCTGGTCGACGAACGTTGGGTGCCGGAATCGCACGCCCGCTCCAATGCGCGCCTGCTGCGGGAGCACCTGCTGCAGGGCGCGGCCGCGGCGGCCAGCTTCCTGCCGCTCTATCGCGA
>JAKFDG010000312.1:0-4584 GCA_036677285.1 Pseudoxanthomonas sp. | reverse complement strand
GCCAAGGCGATGAAGGGCGATCGCGAGAAGTGCATCGAGGCGGGTGCCTCCGACTACGTGAGCAAGCCGGTGGACACCGACCAACTGCTCTCGCTCATGCGCGTGTGGCTTTATCGCTAGGCGGTAGCGCGGAAGGCCGGTGCAAGTGGGCAGCGTATGGCACCGAATGCCGGCCAAGGTGGGGACATCCGGCCATTCCCGCGGTTCGTGGGGCAGAACAGAAGGAGCGTTCGTCGTGGCAGCACCGGAACAACTGCCTCATCCTGAAGTGGAAGCGATTGAAGCGATCGAACTGCCGCTGCTCCTGGAGGCGATTCGCCAACGTTACGGCTACGATTTTCGCGACTATGCGCCGGCTTCGCTCAAACGCCGCATCCGCCGCGCCATGCAGCTGGAACAGCTGGCCACGCTCTCGGCCCTGCAGGACCGTGTCGTGCACGACGCGGAATGCATGGCACGCTTCCTCGATGCGGTGTCGGTCGATGTCTCGGCCATGTTTCGCGACCCGACCTTCTACCAGGTGTTTCGCGCGAAAGTGATCCCCGCCTTGCGCGAACTGCCCGTCGTCCGCATATGGCACGCCGGCTGTTGCGCCGGACAGGAGGTCTACTCCATGGCCATCCTCTTGCATGAAGAGGGGCTGCTGGGCCGGGCTAAGTTTTACGCGACGGACATCAACGAACGGCTGCTGGCGCAAGGCAAGGAGGCGATCTTTCCCATCAAGCACATGCGCGACTACACCGCCAACTATCAGAAGGCCGGCGGCCAGGGGCAGTTCTGCGATTACTACACGGCCAAGCACGAGAGCGTGATCATGCGCGACTTCCTGCGCAGCAACATCGTCTGGGCCGCGCATAACCTGGTGACCGACGCATCCTTCAACGAGTTCCACGTGATCCTGTGTCGTAACGTGATGATCTACTTCAACCGCGGTTTGCAGGGCCGGGTGCATCAGTTGCTCTACGACAGCCTGGCAGACGCCGGCGTGCTCGGACTAGGGCACGGCGAGTCGCTCCAGTTCACGCCGTACGAGGATCGCTACGACCTGCTCGATGGCGCCGAGAAGCTCTACCGGAAAGTGAAATGAGTAGCCGAGCCTAAGATGAAATACGGATTGATCGTGGTTGGAGCGTCGTTGGGCGGGCTGTACGCGGTGCGGACGCTGCTGTCGGCATTGCCCGCGACCTTCCGGCTGCCGCTAGCGGTGGTGCAACACCGCGACCCGAGCGCCGGCAATTCGTTGCGCTTCGTGCTGCAGGAGGCATGCGCGCTGCGGGTACAGGAGGCGGTGGACAAACAGCCTATAGAGGCGGGCAGCGTGTACCTCGCCCCGGGTGGCTATCACCTGCTGGTCGATGGCGACCACTTCGCGCTGTCGACGGAGGACCCGATTCGGTTCGCCCAACCATCGATCGACGTGCTGTTCGAGACCGCCGCGGAATCCTTTGGGGCGCGCGTTATCGGTGTGGTGCTGACCGGCTCCAGTAGTGATGGGGCCGCGGGCCTGGCGACGATCCGCCGCCAGGGGGGCCGGGTGTTGATCGAATCACCCGCGACCGCCATGGCCAGCGAGATGCCGGAAGCCGCCAGGCAGGCCAATCCGGGCGCCGTTGAACTCAAGCTCAAGGAGATCGGCCCCTATCTCCTCGAACTGAGCCTACAGAAATAAGGTTAGAACACTCGGACGCCAAGTGTCTGAAGGAACGAGCGGATGGACGCACAACAGACGGAGATCCCGGCCTTACGCAACATCGGCGGCCAGCTGCCTTCCTTGTCGCCGGATGGCGTGCCGGCCAGCGTTCTGGTGGTGGATGACAGCCCGAGCAAGCTAGCGTCGCTGGAGGCGGTGGTGACTGGCATGAGCCTGGACGTGGTCACGGCCAGCTCGGGCCGCGACGCACTACGCCAACTCCTGCAGCGCGACTTCGCGGTGGTGCTGCTCGACGTCAACATGCCGGGGATGGATGGCTTCGAAACCGCGACGCTGATCCACAATCGGCCGCGTTCGGCCCATACGCCGATCATCTTCGTCACCGCCGAAGCGGGTTCCGAGGCGGAGCGTTACAAAGGGTACACGCTGGGTGCGGTGGACTACGTCTATTCCCCGATAGTGCCGGATACCTTGCGCGCGAAGATCCAGGTGTTCGTCGACCTCTTTTACCTCCACCGTCAGCTCAGGCACCAAGCCGACGAGCTGCAGCAGCGCGCCGAGGAGATCGCGCGCAAGAACATCCAGCTCGAAGCTGCATCGAGAATGAAATCCGAGTTCCTCGCCAGCATGTCGCATGAGTTGCGCACGCCATTGAACGCGATCATCGGCTTCTCCGAGATACTGAAAGATGGAGTGGTGGGCACCCTGAGCAAGACGCAGAACGACTACATCGCGGAAATCTTCAGCAGTGGCGAGCATCTGCTCTCGCTGATCAACGACATCCTCGACCTGTCCAAGGTCGAAACCGGGAAAATGACCTTGGATCTGGAGACGGTGGAAGTCGCAGGCCTTCTTCAAACCAGCCTCAACGTGATCCGGGAAAAGGCCTACAAGCACCGCATCAAACTGAAGCTCGACCTTCCCGACGATGCCGGCCGGCTCATGGTCGACGCGCGCAAGGTGAAGCAAATTGTCTACAACCTGCTATCCAACGCGGTGAAGTTCACGCCCGACGGCGGCGAAATACGGGTTTCCTCGCGCGTCGCCAGGCTTGCAGAGCTGAAGCTGTCGGTCCCGGAAGCGGGGGCCGTGCGACAGCTTCCACTACCGGACAGCGGCTTCGAGGAGTTCCTCGAGATCAGAGTCTGCGATACCGGCATCGGCATCGCCGGCGCGGACTTACCGCGTTTGTTTCAGGCCTTCCTCCAGCTCGACTCCTCCTTGGTGCGGACCTCCGAAGGCACCGGTCTTGGACTGGCGCTGGTCGGCCGGCTCGCCGATTTGCATGGTGGCACGGTCGCCGTGGCGAGTGCACCGGGGCGCGGCTCGTGCTTCGCGGTTTGGCTGCCTTGGCGCGCGGTGCCGGTGGAAGAGGGTGCGCAAGCAGCGGTTACTCCCACTCCACCGAGCGCTGCGAGCGTACTGCCGCAGCGGGCCGTCGAAGCCATGCCGGCCAACCGCGAGCCGGCCAAGCTGGCACTGGTCATCGAGGACGATGAGCGGGCAGTGAAAATCCTCCGCAGCCACTTGGAGAGTGTGGGCTTCAGGGTCGCATGCGTGTCTGACGCGGAGCAGGGGCTAAAGATGGCGGCGCAAGAGCGGCCGGACCTGATCACCTTGGATCTCCTACTACCCGGCATGGGCGGCTGGGAAGCCCTCGATCGGATCAAGGCGGACCGGGAGCTCTCTGCTGTGCCGGTCGTCATCGTCTCCGTCGTCGCCGACGAAACCAAGGGCTTCGTGCTGGGCGCCGCCCAGGTGCTGCAGAAACCGGTGGCACGCAAGACCTTGCTGGATGCCATCGGCGGGCTGGGGCTCGCCGATGGCATCCAGCAACTCTCGGTACTGGTAGTCGGCGAGGACCCCCAGACCGTCGAGATGGTCGAAGCCTGCCTCAATGGGCAGAACTGCAGAGTGCTGCGAGCCTACGGAAACGAGGCGATCAAGGCCGTACAAGAGGAGCGGCCGGATCTCGTCATTCTGGATCTGATGATGCCCGATAGCCGTGGTTTCGAGGTCGTGGAAGCGCTGAAATCCCGCCCGGACACGGCCGCCGTGCCGATCCTCATCGTCACCAGCAAAAAAGCCATCACCAAGGCGAACCGAAAACGCTTAAACGGCTATGTGCTGGCGGCCATGGCGAAGGAGCGCTTCGACCCTCGACAGTTCCTTGCCGAGGTGCACCGCGCTTTGCACGGAAGACACTGAACGATGGCTGTTTTCGCTGGTGGCCCGAGGAGAAAACCATGTGGCGAATATTGATCGTCGAAGACTCACGCACCAACATGCTGCTGGCGGTCGAAGTTCTAGGGAGTGCCGGACATATTCCCCTCGAAGCCGTGACGGCCAGCGCAGGCATCGACATCGCCCGCCGGGAGTGCCCGGACGCCATCCTCATGGACATCCAACTGCCCGACATGAACGGCATTGAGGCGGCACAGATATTGAGGGCCGACCCGACGACCCGAAACATCCCGATTATTGCGCTTACGGCCTTAGCCATGAAGGGCGATGAGCAGCGCATGCTGGAGGCGGGTTTCGACGGGTACATCGCCAAGCCGATCCACTACAAGGAATTCCTCGCCGAGCTGGAAGCGACCGTGCTTCGGCTTCGTGGTGAGCAATCCGAGTGAACCTAGAAATCAGCAGTTACCGGCCGTTCATGCTTCGGTACTGTGAAGGTGACTTCAGCATCCGGTTAGTTGGACTAGGGGGCAAACTCTGCCGGGCTGGTGGGCGTCTTTGGCTGCTGGACCCGAACCGCGGCCAGGATGCCGCGCAGGATGTCGATTGGCGACGGCGGGCAGCCTGGCACGTTGACATCGACCGGAATGACATTCGAAACCTTTCCGCAACTGGCGTAGCTTTCCCCGAATAGGCCGCCGCAACAGCCGCAGTCACCGACCGCGACCACCAGCTTGGGTGCGGGCGTC
>JAKFDG010000311.1:0-2901 GCA_036677285.1 Pseudoxanthomonas sp. | reverse complement strand
GAAGCGCGCCTTGCTCAATGCGTTGTCGCGCACCTGCGCGCCCGGATGTCCTTTCGCCAGGTCGGCCGCGTGCGCGGCGATCTTGTAGGCCATGATCCCGTCGCGCACGTCCTGGCGGTTCGGTAGTCCCAGGTGTTCCTTCGGCGTCACGTAGCAGAGCATCGCCGTGCCGAACCAGCCGATCATCGCCGCGCCGATCGCCGAGGTGATGTGGTCGTAGCCCGGCGCGATGTCGGTGGTCAGCGGCCCGAGGGTGTAGAACGGCGCCTCGCCGCATTCGGCCAGCTGCTTGTCCATGTTCTCCTTGATCAGCTGCATCGGCACGTGGCCGGGGCCCTCGATCATGGTCTGCACGTCGTGCTTCCACGCGATCTTGGTCAGCTCGCCCAGCGTTTCCAGTTCGCCGAACTGCGCTGCGTCATTGGCGTCGGCGATGCAGCCGGGACGCAGGCCGTCGCCGAGGGAGAAGGCCACGTCGTAGGCCTTCATGATTTCGCAGATGTCCTCGAAGTGCGTGTAGAGGAAGTTTTCCTTGTGGTGGGCCAGGCACCACTTGGCCAGGATCGAACCGCCGCGCGAGACGATGCCGGTGACGCGCTTGGCGGTCAGCGGCACGTAGCGCAGCAGCACGCCGGCGTGGATGGTGAAATAGTCCACGCCCTGCTCGGCCTGTTCGATCAGGGTGTCGCGGAAGATTTCCCAGGTGAGTTCCTCGGCACGGCCGTCGACTTTTTCCAGCGCCTGGTAGATCGGCACCGTGCCGATGGGAACCGGCGAATTGCGGATGATCCACTCGCGGGTCTCGTGGATATGCTTGCCGGTGGACAGGTCCATGACCGTGTCGCCGCCCCAGCGGATCGACCACACCAGCTTCTCCACTTCCTCGGCGATCCCGGAACTCACCGCCGAGTTGCCGATATTCGCGTTGATCTTGGTCAGGAAGTTGCGGCCGATGATCATCGGCTCGCTTTCCGGATGGTTGATGTTGTTGGGCAGGATCGCGCGGCCGCGCGCGATCTCGTCGCGCACGAACTCGGGAGTGATGAATTTCTGGATGCTGGCGCCGAAGGCTTCGCCCGGATGCTGCTTCAGCAACATCGCATCGCGCACCGCGTCCAGGCGCTGGTTTTCGCGGATGGCGACGTATTCCATTTCCGGGGTGATGATGCCGCGGCGCGCGTAATGCATCTGGCTCACGTTGGCGCCGGCCCTGGCGACGCGCGGCAGCATGCGGTTGGGGAAACGCACGGCGTCGAGGCGCGCGTTGGTCTCGCGGCCGCGGCCGAATTCGGAACTCAACTGCGGCAGCAGTTCGGTGTCGCCGCGCTCCTCGATCCACTTCGCGCGCAAGGCCGGCAGGCCGGTCGACAGGTCGATGCGCGCATCAGGATCGGTGTAGGGGCCGGAAGGATCGTAGACGGTGACCGGCGGGTTCTCCTCGCCGCCGAACAGGGTCGGCGTCTGCGACAGGGTGATCTCGCGCATCGCGACCTGCAGATCCGGGCGCGAGCCCTGCACGAAGATCTTGCGCGAGCCGGGGATGGGCCGGGTCACGGATTCGGAAAGCTGTTCGGTCTGCTGCAACAGCGATGAGGGCACTGCGTTCATGGCGTTCGTCCAGTTCATTGCGTGGGAACAGCTGTCGCTGGGATCGTCTCGGCTGCCGAGTTCCTCTCGCGCTGCGGCGCGTTGGACTCAATGGCAGCGGGTAGATCATCGCGGCGCGGACGAAGCGGCGGCGCACGGACGGCAGGTGATCCTGGGATCGGTAGCGTCCTGCGAAGCTTCCCTACGCCGGTGTCAGCCGGATCAGGTTCGAAGGGTCTGTCTCAATCGCCTGGCCGGTGAGCTGGCCCGCGATACCCCCGCTTCGGGCGGCATTACACCACATCACCCGCCGATGCTGCGATGCCACATGCGCCACGCGCTTATCAGGCCGAACATGGCCTCCCGCCACCACCGGAGCAAGACCATGGCCAAGATCGTCTGCGTGCTCTACGACGACCCGGTGGACGGCCATCCGCGCAGTTATCCGCGCGACAACCTGCCCAAGCTGGAAGGCTATCCCGGTGGGCAGACCCTGCCCACGCCGCAGGCCATCGATTTCACCCCCGGCGAGCTGCTGGGCAGCGTCAGTGGCGGACTGGGCCTTCGCAAGTTCCTGGAACGCAGCGGCCATACCCTGGTGGTCACCGCCGACAAGGATAGCCCCGATTGCGAATTCGAGCGCGAACTGGTCGATGCCGAGATCGTCATCTCGCAACCGTTCTGGCCGGCGTACCTGACCGCCGAGCGCATCGCCAAGGCGCCGAAGCTGAAGCTGGCGATCACCGCCGGCATCGGTTCTGACCATGTCGACCTGCAGGCGGCCATGGATCGCGGCATCACCGTGGCCGAGGTCACCTACTGCAACAGCATCAGCGTGGCCGAACACGTGGTGATGACCATCCTGGCCCTGGTCCGCAACTACATCCCTTCTCACCAATGGGTGCTGGACGGCGGCTGGAACATCGCCGACTGCGTGGCGCGTTCCTACGATGTCGAAGGCATGCACGTGGGCACGGTGGCCGCCGGTCGCATCGGCAGCGCCGTGCTGCGACGGCTCAAGCCGTTCGACATGCACCTGCACTACACCGACCGCCATCGCCTGTCCGAGGAAACCGAACGCGAGCTCGGCGCCACCTGGCACCCCGACGTGGCCTCGATGCTGGCGGTCTGCGACGTGGTCACCATCAACTGCCCTTTGCATCCGGAAACCGAGCACTTGTTCGACGATGCGATGATCGCCACGATGAAACGCGGCGCCTACCTGATCAACACCGCGCGCGGCAAGATCTGCGACCGCGATGCGGTGGCGCGCGCGCTGCAGAGCGGCCAGCTGGCCGGCTACGGCGGCGACGT
>JAKFDG010000310.1:0-2769 GCA_036677285.1 Pseudoxanthomonas sp. | reverse complement strand
ACCGCGATCATCATCTGCATGCAATTGCGCAACATCTTTCCCCTTGATTCCCCGCGGCCAATTATGCCCGCCCCAACAAGCGTCGCCAAAATAATGACGGATTAGTCACGTTTTCTGTCTGAACGGGGAGGCGCGGCAGCGCCCCCGGCTCAAGGTTGTCGACAATCCCTTGCGGACGCGTCAGCACCATGTGGTCGGCCTCCTGCTCGCCCACCCGGCGGGCGGCGGCGTCCCTGCCCTCGGCCAGCAACGGCGGGCGGCGGCGTGGATGGTGGGCATCGGTGGCCAGGAGATGGACCAGGCGCTCGTCGAGCATGCGCTCCGCCCAGTACCTGGGCCGCTTGCCGAAGCGGCCGGTGACGCTGCCGGCGGTGACCTGCATCCACGCCCCGGCCTTCACCAGCCGTTCGAACACGTCATACTGGCCTTCGATCCAGCTCAGCCGCTCCGGATGGGTAATCACCGGGACGTAGCCGGCCACCATCAGCTGGAACACGGAGTCCTCGAAACGCGGCGGGGCGACATGGTGTGGCGGCTCCAGCAGCAGGTAGCGCGAGCCGGCCAGGGTCGGCACCCGACCCTCCCGGATGCCCTGCGCGAGGTCGAGGTCCAGATGCACATCGGCACCTTCGACCAGTTTCAACGGAAGGTCGCGCTGGTCGAGTTCGGCCTGGAAGGCGGTGATCGCGGCGCGGATGCCCTCAGCGTCGTTGTCGTACATGCCCGGATAGATGTGCGGCGTGCAGGCGATGGTGCGGATGCCGTCATCGGCGGCGATGCGCGCCATCTGCAGGGCCATGTCGAGATCGGTCGCGCCGTCGTCGATGCCGGGCAGGATGTGGCAGTGCAGGTCGAGCATGGACGGTCCGCGGGTCTGGTCCGGCAGTGTAGCCGTCCGGCCCGCAACGCATGTGACGGAGAGCCCGGCGCCCGTGACCTCCAGCGCATTGCCTGCCTGCAGATGACCGCGTAGCGTCGACGGCCTTCTCCTTGCCGGATGTCGCCAATGAAGCCACTCGTCCTCGCCATCGCCCTGGCGCTGTCCGCACCCCTGCCCGCTTTCGCCCAGTCCGGCGCCACGCCGGCCACGCAGGCCAAGCCGGCTGCATCGCCCGCATGGGTGGAGACGAGCAACCGTTACGCGCAGATCCTGCTGAACGCGCAAGCGCCGTTCCAGCCGGAATACGCCAGCTTCTTCGGCATCCCCGGCTATGACGACCAGGTCAGCGACCTGGGGCCGGACAACGCGAAGCGCTACCGCGAAGCCACGGCCAAGGCCCGGGCCGAGCTGCAGGCCAAGCTGGAAGGGGAACGCGACGCCAACGTGCGCCAGGACCTGGAGATCATGCTCAAGGCCGCCGACGAGAACATCGAGGGCAGTGAGCTCAACGAGAAACTGATGCTGCCGTGGACCGATGCGCCGCAACTGGTGTTCAACGGCATCAACGGCCTGCTGTCGGAACAGACCCCGGCCGAGCGTCGGGCCAAGGCCCTGGATCGCCTCAAGCGCTATGTCGGACTCGCCCCAGGCAGCACCGCCGCAGCTGCTTTGGCGCAGCAGCGCTACGAGGAGAAGCTCGCCGATCCCAAGTTGCTGCAGCCCACGAAACTGGAAGTGGAGCGCGCGCTGGGCAACGTGGACACCTACGCCGCCGGCATTCGCAAGCTGTTCGCCGACTACAAGATCGCCGGCGCCGAGGAAGCGCTCGCCGCGATGGAGCAGCAGCTGAAGGCCTACGGCGCCTGGACCAGGGCCACGGTGCTGCCGAAGGCGCGCACCGATACGCGTTTGCCGCCGGAACTGTATGCCTACCAGCTGAAGCAGTACGGCATCGACATCGATCCGAAGCTGCTGATGCAGCGCGCCGAGCTCGAATTCATGGAAACCCGCGCGGCCATGCAGCAGCTCGCGCCGCAGGTGGCCAAGGCCAAGGGCATCGAGGCGACCGACTACCGCGAGGTGATCCGCGCGCTGAAGAAAAACAACATCGCCAACGACAAGCTCGAAACCTTCTATCGCGGCGTGATCGATGCGATCGATCCGATCATCCTGCGCGAGAAGATCGTCGACGTGCCCAAGCGGCCGATGCAGATGCGCTTGGGATCCGCGGCGGAGAGCGCCGCGCAGCCCGCGCCGCACTTCCTGCCCGCGCCGCTGGTGGGCAACACCGGCCAGCAGGGCACCTTCGTGCTGCCGCTGGGCAATCCGGACAAGGACGGCAAGGGCCAGAACTACGACGACTTCAACTACGACTCAGTGGCGTGGACGCTGTCCGCGCACGAAGGCCGCCCCGGCCACGAGCTGCAGTTCACCGCGATGGTCGAACGCGGCATCTCGCTGGCGCGGAGCATGTTCGCCTTCAACTCGGTCAACGTGGAAGGCTGGGCGCTGTACGCCGAAGCCGAGATGGTGCCGTACGAGCCGCTGGACGGACAGCTGATCGCACTGCAGTTCCGCCTGCTGCGCGCGGCGCGCGCGATGCTGGACCCGCGCCTCAACCTGGGGCTGATCGATCGCGAACGCGCGCGCCAGATCCTGGAAGAGGACGTGGTGCTGTCGGCGCCGATGGCGCGCCAGGAACTGGACCGCTACACCTTCAACGCCCCGGGCCAGGCCGGCAGCTATTTCTACGGTTACACCCGCATCCTGGAACTGCGCATGCAGACCGAACTGGCGCTGGGCAAGAAGTTCGACCGCCTGGCCTTCAACAACTTCCTGCTGGACCAGGGTTTGCTGCCGCCGGACCAACTGGCCAAGGCGGTGAACGA
>JAKFDG010000309.1:0-3098 GCA_036677285.1 Pseudoxanthomonas sp. | reverse complement strand
GCAAGGCATAGTGCCGCGCCAGCCAGGTTCCAACAGCCGCAAGCACGAAGTGCAGCAGTATCCAGACAGTCAGTGCAGCCATTACACCACCGCGTAATTCAGCAGTGGCTTGACCGTTCCCCATTCCTTGCAACTCGGGCATTGCCAATGGTGCGTACGAGCGCCAAAACCACAGCGCGTGCAGCGATAGCTGGGGTTGCGCACCAGCAGCTGGTCGGTGATGTGTTTGAGGTCATTGAGGGTCGCGGTCGAATCGGCGCCTTCGGCGAGGGTCAGGTCGATCAGCGCCGCTTCGCCGCGCACCGAGGGACGATCCTTCAACTGCCGGGCCAGATACGCACGCGCCGCCGCCACTCCGTCCTGGGTTTCAACCAGCTTGGTCAAGGCCAGGACCGGGGCGATGCCGCGATAGTGCTCGCACATTTCGGATAGGAAGGCGCGCGCGCCCGATAGGTCGTCGCCCTGTTCGTAATTCGCCATGAGGCTGGGCAGCACTTCGGGCAGGTAATCGGGATCGTGCCTCGCGGCGCGCTCGTAAGCGCGTACCGCCGCCTCGTGATTGCCAGCGTCGGACTCGATCCGACCTTCCAGGATGCCCGCGCGCACGCAGCTGGCATCGGCCTGATAGGCGCGGGCGATCGCCGCCCGAGCCGCGCCCGCGTCGTTGGCTGTGCGGTGGCGTTCGGCCAGTTCGCATTCGAACTGCGCGACCAGCTTGCCCATCGGCTCGCCGCTCACTTCCTCGAACCGGGTGGCGTTGTCGATGGCCTTTTCCCAGTCGCGCTCTGTCTGGTAGATGCCGATCAGGTGCTTCAGCGCCTGCGGCGCGCGCTGGTCGATGCGGGTCAGGTCAGTGAACACGGTCTCGGCGCGGTCCAGCAGTCCCGAACGCATGTAGTCCTCGCCCAGGGCGAGCAAGGCCTGCACTTTCTGCTGGTCGTTGAGGTCATTGCGCTGCACCAGTCCCTGGTGCAGGCGGATCGCCCGGTCGACTTCACCACGGCGACGAAACAGGTGACCCAAGGCGACCTGGGTTTCGAAGGTTTCCTTATCCAGCTCGGCGATATGCAGGAACAGTTCTATCGCCTTGTCGGGCTGCTCGTTGAGCAGGTAGTTCAGGCCCCGGAAGTAAGTGCTGGAAAGCCGGCTGACCTGGGTGTCGCCATGCCGTTGTCCGCCCCTGCGCCCGATCACCCAGCCGCTCAGCGCGGCCAGCGGCAGGAACAGGAAGAACCAGAACCATTCGTTGAGGAAAGCCATGGGTCAGACGCCAGCGCCTGTCGATGCGGGTGGAGTGGGTTGGGCAGCACCTTTATTGGCCTTGCGCAACTGGGCGTACAACGGCAGCACCAGGGTCGCCAGAATTATCAGGCCGCCGATTATCACGCCGGCAAGCAGTGAAACGATGATGGCCGCTCCTGATGATGTCGCGAACTCGGTGAACAGAAAATTGACCCGCACCGGTTGCGTATTGAGCACGCCGACTACCAATCCAGCCGCGAGGAACACCAGCGCAATGAGGAGACGAAGAGTATTCACCGGGCAGCTCCATGCGGGGGAAGGCCTAGCTTAGCCGAGACTGCTTGCGGCTACATGCCGCGCTTGGAAAACTGGGGATGGGCGCTTATTCGCCGCTTTCCTCGATAGGGGTCACGCCGCTGACGCGTTCGCGCAACTCCTTGCCGGGCTTGAAGTGCGGCACGTGCTTGGCCGGCAGAGCCACTGAATCACCCGTCTTGGGATTGCGGCCCAGGCGGGGTGGACGGTAATGCAGGGAAAAACTGCCGAATCCGCGGATCTCGATGCGTTCCCCATGGGCCAGGGCACCGCCCATCATCTCGAGCAGCGACTTCACTGCCAGATCGACGTCGTCGGCCTTCAGGTGCGGCTGGCGACGGCTCAGGATTTCGATGAGTTCGGATTTGGTCATCGTCACGGAGGTAGGCGAAAGACACCACTACCGGCCCGGGGTGAACCGGGCCGGTGTGGATCGGATGGCTTGCTTACTCGGACTTGTTGCCGTCCAGCTGCGCGCGCAGCAACGCGCCGAGCTGGGTGGTGGCACCCGTGGAAGAAGACTGCGACTGGTAGTCCTCCAGGGTTTCGCGCATTTCCGCGTCGTCCTTTGCCTTGATCGAGAGCTGCAATACACGGCCCTTGCGGTCCATGCCCACGAAGCGGGCTTCGATCTTGTCGCCCACCTTCAGGTGCTGGCTGGCGTCGTCGACGCGCTCGGTGCTGATGTCGCGTGCGGCGACATAGCCTTCCACGCCCTCGGCGATGTCGATGATGGCGCCCTTGGCGTCCACTTCGCGCACGGTGCCTTCCAGCTTCGAGCCCTTCGGATTGGCGGCCATGAACTGACCGAACGGGTCCTGCTCCAGCTGCTTGACGCCCAGGCTGATGCGCTCGCGTTCCGGGTCCACTGCCAGCACCACGGCTTCCAGGGTATCGCCCTTCTTGTAGTTGCGGGCTACGTCTTCGCCGGTGGAATTCCAGCTGATGTCGGACAGGTGGATCAGGCCGTCGATACCGCCGTCCAGACCGATGAAGATGCCGAAGTCGGTGATCGACTTGATCTGGCCCGACACCTTGTCGTTCTTCTTGTGGATGGCAGCGAAGGTTTCCCACGGATTGGCGGCGACCTGCTTCATGCCCAGCGAGATGCGGCGACGCTCCTCGTCCACGTCGAGCACCATCACTTCGACGTCGTCACCGACCTGCACCACCTTGGACGGGTTGACGTTCTTGTTGGTCCAGTCCATTTCCGAGACGTGCACCAGGCCTTCGACGCCCGGCTCGATCTCGACGAACGCGCCGTAATCGGTGACGTTGGAGACCTTGCCGAACACGCGGCTGTTGGCCGGGTAACGGCGGGCGATGTTGTCCCACGGATCCTCGCCCAGCTGCTTCAGGCCCAGGCTGACGCGGTTGCGCTCGCGGTCGTACTTCAGCACGCGGACGTCCAGCTCCTGGCCCACTTCCACGACTTCGGACGGATGGCGCACGCGCTTCCAGGCCATGTCGGTGATGTGCAGCAGGCCGTCGATGCCGCCCAGGTCGACGAACGCGCCGTAGTCGGTGAGGTTCTTGACCAC
>JAKFDG010000308.1:0-3724 GCA_036677285.1 Pseudoxanthomonas sp. | reverse complement strand
GCGAAATCAGGCGTAAAGGGTCGGGTCGGCGACGCCGGCATCGGCGAACCCAGCGGCGCGCAGCTGGCAGGCATCGCAATGGCCGCAGGCCCGGCCCTGGTCGTCGGCGCGATAGCAGGACACGGTCTGGCCGAAGTCCACGCCCAGACGCACGCCTTCGCGCACGATGTCGGCCTTGCTCATCCGCAGCAGCGGGGCGCGGATGCGCAGGCCCGCGCCTTCCACGCCGGCCTTGGTGGCAAGGTTGGCGAGTTTCTCGAAGGCCTCGATGAATTCCGGCCGGCAATCCGGGTAACCCGAGTAATCGACCGCGTTGACCCCGCAGAAGATGTCCGCCGCGCCCAGCACTTCGGCCCAGCCCAGCGCCACCGACAGCATGATGGTGTTGCGCGCCGGCACGTAGGTGACGGGGATGCCTGTACCCCCCGCCTCCGGCACCTCGATGTCATCGGTCAGCGCGGAGCCACCGATCGAGCGCAGGTCGACGTTGACGGTCTTGTGCGCCACCGCTCCCAGGCTCTCGGAAACACGGTCGGCGGCCTCCAGTTCGGAGGTATGCCGTTGCCCATAGCGCACGCTGAGCGCATGCACGGCGAAACCTTCCTCGCGTGCGAGAGCGAGGACGACAGCGGAATCCATGCCGCCGGAAACGAGGACGACTGCGTTTTTCATGCGGAAATTGTATCGCTACCGACCCCTTCACCAGAAGGAGCAGGAATGATCAGCGGCCCGGTTCGTCATTCCACAGCAGCTTGTGCAACTGCATCTGGAAGCGCACCGGCAGGCGGTCGGCGACGATCCAGTCGGCCAGGTCGCGCGCGGACAGTTCGGACTTGCTGGGCGAGAACAGCACGTCGCAGCGCTCGTTCAACCTGTGCGTCGCCACGAGGTCGCACGCCCACTCGTAGTCGTCGCGGCCGCACAGCACGAACTTGACCTGGTCGCGCGCGGTCAGCAACGGCAGGTTCTCCCAGCGGTTGCGCGCCGCTTCCGCCGAACCCGGGGTCTTGATATCCAGGACACGCGAGACCCGCGCATCGACGTCGGCGATGTCGATCGCGCCGGAAGTCTCCAGGGAAACGTCGTAGCCGGCATCGCACAGCCGCTTGAGCAGGATCAGGCAGCGTTTCTGCGCCAGCGGCTCGCCACCGGTCACGCAGACATGGCGCACGCCGTGCCTGGCCACTTCGGCCACGATCGCATCGATGTCCCACCAGTCACCACCATGGAAGGCGTAGGCGGTATCGCAGTACTGGCAACGCAGCGGGCAGCCGGTGAGGCGCACGAACACCGTCGGCCAGCCCACGGTGGCGGCTTCACCCTGCAGGGACAGGAAGATCTCGGTGATCTTGAGCCGGTCCGTGGAGGACTGGACGATCTCGCTGGGGATAGCGGCGTTCATGGATGGGGATTATGTGTCTTCCCGCAGCGAATGCAGGAGCGCCCTCGGCGGGCGTCTGTGTCAGCGGATGCTGCGACCCAGCTGCATGGACCGGAGGCGGTCGTCGGCGGTGCGTGCCACGTCGCTGCCGGGATACTTGGCGACCACGTCGGCCAGGGTGCGCTCGGCTTCTTCCACCTTGCCCTGGCCGTACTCCGACAGGCCCAGCTTGAGCAGCGAGCCAGCGGCCTTGTCGTGGGTGGGATAACGATTCAGCAGGCTGCGGAATTGCTCCGCGGCCAGGGGGTAGTTCTGGGTGACGTAATAGCTTTCGCCCAGCCAGTACAGCGCGTTGGGCGTGTACGTGCTGTTGGGGTACAGCTCCAGGAAACTCAGGAACAGCTGCGCGGCATCCGCATAGTTGCCGCCCTTCAGGGCGTCGAAGGCGACGTTGTAGGCGGCGCGCTCGTCGCCGGCATTGGCCATCGCCCCCACGTCACCATGTACCGACGGTGGGCGTTCGCCGGTCGCCGGGGCCGAGCTGGCTGCCGGTGGAGGCACCGGCGGGGTGGTCGTCGGCGCAGCCGGAACCGTCCCGCCTTCCATGCGGTTGAGGCGGCCGTCGAGGTCCAGGTACTGGTCGCGGCTGCGTTGCTTGAGCTGCTCGTTCTCGTTCTGCAACTGTTCCACCAGGGCGCGGAGTTGCTGCACCTCGGTGCGCAGCTGGCCCAGCTGGTTCAGCAGATCGGTGTTGCCCTGGTCGTTGGCGGCCCGCTGCTCCAGCGTGGCCACGCGATCGGCCAGGCTCTGGCGTTGTGCGTGCGCCGGTCCGGTGAAGCCTGCGAACAGGAACGTTGCGATCAGCAGTGGAGCGAATTTATTGGAACGCATTTGGGTACTTCATTCGTGGTCGGTAGTGGGTGGTGGGGGGTGATCCGCGGCCGGCGGCCTGAATGCCGCCAACCACGAACCACCTGCCACCAGCCGCTGCTTACTTCGCCGTGTAGACGATTTCGACGCGGCGATTGCGGGCCCAGCAATCCTCGTTGGAATCGGTGCACACGGGACGCTCTTCGCCGTAGCTGACCACGGTCAGCTGGCTGCCGGAACCGCCCTGCGCCTGCAATGCGGAGGACACGGCGTTGCCGCGGCGTTCGCCCAGGCCCAGGTTGTATTCACGGCTGCCGCGCTCGTCGGCGTTGCCTTCCAGGGTCACGCGCGAGGACGGACGGTCACGCAGGTACTTGGAATGGCAACCGACGATGGCCTGGAATTCGGGCTTCAGCGCATCCTGGTCCAGGTCGAAGTACACCACGCGCTGGCGCAGGCAGGCATCGGTGTCCAGGTCGTTGGGGCCATACGCGCCGGCGGTGGTGGTGCCGTCGGTGACGACGCCGGTGTCGGTGGGGCCGGTGTCGGCCGGAGGAACTTCCTTGACGGTTTTCTTGCAGCCGGCCAGGACGGCCACGGACATAAGGGAAAGCATGACTACGCGGGTGGTGGTTTTCATCTGTGAATTCCTCGGGCTTGCCATGGGTGGGAGACGGGGGGGCAATATTAACAGTGGAACCGGTTTCAGCGTGGTGTGCGGTACGGCGACCAGGCGGGCTCGCGGACGTCGCCATCGGCCAGGACCAGGCGCTGGCGCACGCGGGCATCGGCGGAAACCGCGTACAACACGCCACGGCGACCCTCGCGTGCGGCATACAGGACCATGCTGGCGTTGGGGGCGAAGCTGGGCGACTCGTCGAGTGAACCCGGCGACAGGGTGCTCCAGCGCGGCGAACCCAGGCTGCTGTCCATCATCGCGATGCGGTAGTTGTTGCCGCTGCCCTGGGCCACGGCGATCTTCTTGCCGTCGTAGGACACCGTGGCGGTGGCGTTGTAATTGCCCTGGAAGGTCACGCGCGAGGCGCTGCCGCCGCCGGAAGACACGCGGTAGATCTGCGGACGGCCGCCACGGTCGGAGGTGAAGTAGAGGCTGCCGCCATCGGCGCTCCAGGTCGGCTCGGTATCGATCCCGAACTGGTTGGTGATCTGGGTCAGCTGCTTGCTGCCCAGGTCCATCACGTAGATCTCCGGATTGCCGCTGCGCGACAGGGTCAGCGCGAGGCGGCGCCCGTCGGGCGAGAACGTGGGCGCGCCGTTGATGCCGCGGAAGCTGGAAACCAGCTCGCGCGCTCCGGTAGCGATGTTCTGCAGGTAGATCGAGGAGTTGCCGCGTTCGAAGCTGACATAGGCCAGCTTGCTTCCGTCCGGACTCCACGACGGCGACAGCAGCGGTTCCGCCGAACGCACCACCGTCTGCGGATTGAAACCATCCGAATCGGCGACCATCAGCGC
>JAKFDG010000307.1:0-3742 GCA_036677285.1 Pseudoxanthomonas sp. | reverse complement strand
GGTGGCGGGACGATGCTTCCACACCAGTTCGCCGCCGCTGGTTTCGCCGCGGTAGCGGGTGGCGTGCAGGTAGTCGAACTCCAGGTCCAGCCCGAGCACGCCGAGCTCCAGGGAGAGCTGGCCTGCGAACGGAAGCGCGCCGTGCATCACCGTCAGGTACAGGGGCACTTCACCCGCATAGTCCTTGGCGATGACGCCGGCCATGCCGGTGATGGCGGCATCGATGCTGGCGCGGTCGATGATGAGTTCGGCATTGGCCAGCGCAGCGGACAGCGGATGCGGGTTCATCAGGCAACATCCCCGGCGCTGCCTGGCAGGCGCGATTGCGCGTCGCCGTAACGGACGTCGGCCAGCAGGCCATCCCAGCCGAGTCCGCCGCGACCCATCAAGCCCAACAGCGATGCGGTGTTGGAAACGCGCCCTTCCATGCCGCGCAACGATTCCTCCACCAGTTTCGGCGAGCACACCAGGACCACGTCGCAGCCGGCATCCAGGTGTACGTCAATGCGCGCCTTGACCCCGCCCACGGAGAACGCCGCGGCCATGCCGATGTCGTCGGAGAAGACCACGCCGCGGAAACCCATTTCCTCGCGCAGCACCTGCTTGATCCAGAATGGTGAATATCCCGCCGGTTCCGGCGCCACCGCCGGATAGCTCACGTGGGCCAGCATCACCGCATCGGCACCGGCTTCGATCCCGGCCGCGAACGGCACCAGGTCTTCCTTGCGCAGCACGTCCAGCGGACGCGGATCGATGGCATCGTCGAAATGGGTGTCCTCCAGCACCGTGCCATGGCCTGGGAAATGCTTCAGCGTGGCGGCCATGCCGACGCTGTGCATGCCACGCACGTAGGCGCGGGTGAACGCGGCGACCACCTGCGGGTCGGCGCTGAACGCTCGGTCGCCAATGGCGCGGTTGCCGCGGGCCAGGTCCACCACCGGGGCGAAGCTCAGGTCCACCCCGCTGGCGCGCACCTCGCTGGCCATCAGCCAGGCGTGTTCCTCGGCCAGCTTCAACGCGGCCTCGGGATCCTGCGCATACAGCGCGTCGAAGCCCTCCAGTGACGGCAGTGCGCTGTAGCCATCGCGGAAGCGCTGCACGCGCCCGCCCTCCTGGTCCACGCAGATCAGTTGCGGGCGCGGCGCGGCTTCACGGATCGCCGCACACAGTTCCACCACCTGCGCACGCGACGCGAAATTGCGGGTGAACAGGATCACGCCGGCGACCGCGTCGTGCTGCAGCCAATCGCGCTCCTGGGCGGTGAGTTCGGTGCCGGAAGTTCCGATGACGAGCATGCTTGGGATTCCTCAGGAAATATCGTTGGCGGCGCGTTCGCCGTCCGCCCATTGCGAATAAGGCCGCGACGCCAGGGCCAGATTGTAATAGCGCAGCGCGTCGGTGACCTGCTTGCCCGCCCAGCCAGGCAAGGCGAAGGCTTCGTCGGCGTGTTGCAGTTCAATTTCGGCGACCACCAGGCCAGCGTTCTCGCCCAGGAATTCATCCACTTCCCAGAGATGGCCTTCGTGGCGGACGTAATGGCGGCGCTTGTCGATCAGGCCGCCCACGCACAGCCCCAGCAACGCGCGCGCATCCTCGACCGGCAGCGGGTAATTGAACTCCTGCCGGGTATGGCCGAGCTCGCGGGATTTCAGGTTCAACCAGGCCTTGTCGCCTTCGATGCGCACCCGCACCGAGGCCTTCTGGCTGCCGTTGTCCATGGCCGCCATGTCGTTGATATAGCCCTGCGCCATCGGCACGACCCCGTGCGCAGCCTCGCGCCAGGCATCGTTGGTGACCAGGAATTTGCGTTCGATCTCGATGCCCATCACTTCATCCCGTTACTTCATCTCGAACAGCGCGATGCTTTCCACATGTCCGGTGTGCGGGAACATGTCCATCACCCCGGCGGATTTCAGTTTGTAACCGCGTTCGTTCACAAGGAAACCCGCATCGCGCGCCAGCGAAGCCGGATGGCAGCTGACGTAGACGATGCGGTCGATGTTCTTCAACGGCAATTGCTTCAGCACCTCGTCGGCGCCCGAGCGCGGCGGATCCAGCAGCAGCTTGTTGAAACCCTGGCGCATCCACGGTGTGCCCTGCAGGTCCCGGGTCAGGTCGGCGGCATGGAAATGCGCATTGGCCAGGCCATTGCGTTCGGCATTCTCGCGCGCACGCAGCACCAGCCCTGCCTCGCCCTCCACGCCGACCACTTCGCCCACCAGCCGCGCCATCGGCAGGGTGAAGTTCCCCAGCCCGCAGAACAGGTCGAGGATGCGGTCCTGCGGCTGTGGATCGAGCAAGTCGAAGGTGCGCGAGATCATCTTCTGGTTGAGTGTCGCGTTGACCTGGATGAAATCCAGCGGTCGGAATGCGAGTTCCACGTTCCACTGCGGCAACGCGAACGCCAGTTTCGGCGCTTCCGGCCACAACGGCACCACCGTGTCGATGCCACCGGACTGCAGGTAGATGGCGAAAGCGTGCTGTTGCGCGAAGGTCGTCAATACAGCGCGATCGGCGTCGTTCAACGGATTCAGGTGGCGGAATACCAGCGCGACGGTTTCATCGCCCGCGATGAACTCTATCTGCGGGATGTCGTGGCGCGCATCCAGGCTTTCCACCAGTTGCGCCAGTGCTTCGATGCGCTCGCCGATATGCGGAATGACGGTGTGGCAGATGTGCAGCTCGGCGACGAAACGCGGATCGGTTTCGCGGAAGCCGACCAGTGTCTTGTTCTTCTTGTTCACGCGCCGCACCGAGAAGCGGCCCTTGCGGCGATAACCCCAGCTGTCGCCGGTCAAGGGCGGCAGCACGGCCTGGGGCGCGACGTGGCCGATGCGCTCCAGGTTTTCGAGCAATACGCGCTGCTTGAGCAGGATCTGCTTGTCCTCGGCCAGGTGCTGCAGCACGCAACCGCCGCAGGTTCCGAAATGCGGGCAGCGCGGCGTCACCCGGTCGGGCGAGGCCTGCAATACCTGCAAGGTCTTGGCTTCGTCGAAATGGCGGTTCTTGGCGGTCTGTTCCGCCATCACCCGTTCGCCCGGCAGCGCGCCGGAGATGAATGTCGTCTTGCCGTCACGGCGGGCGACGCCACGGCCATCGTGGCTGTGGTCAACGACTTCGGCTTCAAACGGGGTCTTGTCGATGCGGGGGGAACGGGTACGGGCCACGTGGCGAGGGCTGCGTGCGATTACGGGGGCGTATTGTCGCAGATGCGGTGTCGCGACCGGCAAGCGGGAGCTGACCTCCCCCTTTGAAAAAGGGGGATTGAGGGGGATTTGCTCTTGCGGTTACTCAAGATCAGAAGCAAATCCCCCATAGCCTTCTTTTCCAAAGAGGCAAAGGAAAAGGGGGCTTTTCGCCCCCTTTATCCCCAATCATTTCTGCTTCCAGCTCCCACCCTTGTCCTGGTACCACCAGCCGCTGTGCGCGCTGGCGATCCACTGCTGGGCAAAGGTTTCGCGGATCTTGCTTTCCCATTCCGGATGTCCGTTGGCGACCGCGACCTCGCGGTACACCGCCTTGCGGTCGCGGTTGTCGTCGGCTACGGCCTGGGTGGTGGCCACGCGATCCTTCAGCGCCAGCTTGGAGGCATCGCGCAGTTCGACCATGCCATCACGGGTCAGGCCGAGTGCGCCGGCATCGAAGCCGGCCTGCAGCTGGCTCTTGAATCGCGCCGCCATGCGCCCCTGGATCGCCTGGATCGCCGGGGTCTTGATGCTGATGTCCGCATTTTCCTGCGCAT
>JAKFDG010000306.1:0-2546 GCA_036677285.1 Pseudoxanthomonas sp. | reverse complement strand
ATGGGAATGGGGAAACCGGCTGCGCAACGTGTTCACCAACATGCGCATGCGGAAGGAAGACAGGTATTCGGCACCAATGTCCTGCATGTTGCCGGCAGGGATCAGGCGCAGGCCATTGATCCCGGTGTCGTAGAGAACGTTCTCGGCATCGGCGTCGGGATCTTCCAGGTAGTCGATCAGGCCGCCGCCCGAAGGCGCCAGCCGCATGGTCACGTGCTGTGTCGGGTTGTGCAGGTCGCAATCCATCAACAAAGCGCTCTTGGTCGCATCGAAGGCCACTGAAACGGCGAGATTGCGCGCTACGAAGCTGCCGCCGCTGCCGCGGCTCACTGGCGCTACCAGGGTGGTGAAGGGACCATCGATGGCGCTGAGCAGGCGGCTGCGCAGGTCGCGCAACCTGTCCACTTCCCGCCGCGACGCATCGGTGCGGTAGATCGTGCCGCGGTCCTGCAGCTGTGCCGGAGTGAGCGCATTGGTCTTGCTCCAATGCCTGTCCCCGTGTGTGGATACGGGATTCTCGACGCTGCTGTCGTCTTCCTGCGACGGGATGATCGCATTGCTCATAGCACGCCCATGAGTTTCAGAGTGAAGAACAGTCCGTAGACCAGCGGAACGCTGAGGAACAGCGCGCCCGCCAGCGCATAGTGGCGGGAGGCCCGCTTGCGCTTGGCTGCGTTGAGGTATTGCGGCATGGTGCCCAGCACCGGCAGGCCGGCCGCATGCTCGATCTGCATGGGCAGGCGGACACGCGGGTCGAAGTTGACGAAAGCGAACAACAGCAGCAACGGAAGCGCTGCCGCCAGGACCAGCGATATGGCGGCCATGTGCATCACCCGCATGCTGCTGGAGCGCAATGGCATGGACGCGGCTTCCTGGAGGCGCAAGGCGCTGCTCTGCGCATCGGCGTCCATGTTCATCGCCACGCGCGCGCTTTCGCGACGGGTCAGCAGGTCCTGGTACAGCCCGCGGTTGACTTCGTAATCGCGGGTCAGCTTGGATACCTCGCTTTGCGCCGAACCCAGCTGGCGGCTGCGTTCCAGTTCGCGCGCCAGCTGGGCCTCGGCCAGGGCGATGCGCGCACCGGCGGCATTGCCACGGCCGCTGACATCGGCCAGGCGACCCTTGAGCTCACCGTACAACTGGGGATTGAATGCTGCCGCACTGCCCAGCGATCCGCCCGCACCGGTACGTCCACCGCGCAACTCCTGTTCCAGTTCGCGGATCTGTTGCTGCACCCGGGTCACGTCGGGATGCTGCTCGGTGTAGGACAGCAACAAGCGGCCGCGTTCCGTTTGCAGTTCCGCCAGACGCGCGCGCAACTGGCCACCCCGCGTCTGCACCATGGTGATGCTCTGTTCGCTCGAGAGCTGGCCACGCAATGCGCTTTCCTGCGAACGCAGGTCGGCGAGTTCGGTCCGTGCATTGTCCACGCTGCGGCGCAGTTCGCCGATACGCATGGTGACGTCGGTGTCGACGCCCGGCCAGGCGTCGGGATGGGACTTGCGGTATTGCTCGAGGTTGGCTTCCGCCTGGGTCAGCTTGCCCTGGTAGATGGCTACTTGCGAATCGATGAAAGCGTAGGCTTCACGGCTCTCCTGCTCCTTCGCGGCCAGGCTTTCGCTGATGATCAGGTCGGCCAGTCGCTCGGTGACCCGCTGGGCCCGTTCTGGATCGGTATCGGTGAAGGACACGCGAATCACGTTGTTCTTGATCGGCAGGGTGGGGATCGCCTGGATGAGGCCGGTGCCGACGTCGGAGATCTCGATGTTGGCGCTGATCTTGCCAAGCAATCTCTCCTGGTCCAGCGCACTCGGGTTGTCGGCCAACCATCCGCCGACCTTGAGGATTTCATCCATGACGTGACGCCGGCGGACCACTTCACGCGCCATCACCGTGCGGTCGACCACGCTGCTCGGACCGGGGCGATCCTTGGCGAGTTCGGACTTGATGCTGCCATCCTGCACCAGGATGCTGGCGGACGAGGTGTACTTCTTCGGGATCAGCAGGCCAATCACCAGTCCAAGGATGGCGAGCAGGGCGAATGCACCGACCAGCAGCACCGGCCTGCGCTTGAATTCCTTGACGAAGACGGGGAGCTTGTCGCCGATGGAAGGGCCTGCATCGGGCAACATCCGGACAGCGGCAGCCCCGGGAACACCTCTGTTCACAGAACGCGTTCCGGTACGGTGATTACATCGCCGGGCGACACCGTGTAGTTGGTCGACAGGTCGCCCCGGTTGAGGATGCGATCCAGGCGGACGTCATAACTCTGCGTGTTGTCGGCGTTCTTGCGATGCAGGCTGGAGCGATCCGGCGACGCGAACTCAGTGACCCCGCCAGCGGCGAGCACCGCGTCGAGCACGGTCATGCCCGGGCGATAGGGAATGGAGATGGGCTGGCGCACGGCGCCGGTCACGCGCACCCGCGACAGGTATTCATGGCTGCGCAGCTCGGTCAGGATCACCGCGACCTGGGGCTCGCGTACATACAGGGCCAGCTTGTCCTGGATTTCCTTGGCGACCTGGTCCGGGCTCTGGCCTGCGGCG
>JAKFDG010000305.1:0-6070 GCA_036677285.1 Pseudoxanthomonas sp. | reverse complement strand
CGCAGGATAGAACTCAGGAACCAGAAGTCCGCGGCAGTTGCCAGCGTCGATACCAAGCACAAGAACAATCCGGTCACCACTCCGTAGATCGGAACACCACCGCGGCCGCAGGCCCACCCGGGCCGGCAGCCGCCGGTGGCACATCCGGTGCCGGCTGCCCTGCGGCACGCGATTCCTGCGGGCGGCACGGCCGTTCCGGCGCCCGGACCCCGTTAGCCACTGGGCAGGTCCATGCAGGAGTCATCTGGCATGTTCAGCACCACGCGCTGGAGCTTGGTGATCGAAACCCGCGCGGTTTCGGACAGCGGCCGCGTGGCCCTGGATACGCTCTGCCGCATCTACCGGTCGCCGGTGCTTTCCTACCTGCGCGCGCGCGGCTATCCGGCCAGCGACGCCGAGGACCTCACCCAGGCCTTCTTCGAGCAGCTCCTGTTGCGCCGCATGCATGCGGCGGCCGATCCCGAGCGCGGCCGTTTCAGGGCGTTCCTGCTGACTGCGCTGAAGCGATACCTCGCCAACCAGAGGGACCATGATTCGGCGCATAAGCGTGGCGGCGGTCAGAGCCACGCCACGCTCGAAGCGGAGGATGAACCCGCCGATCATGGCGGCGTCACCCCGGAGCAGGCGTTCGAACGCGACTACGCGCTTACCGTGATCGCGAGGGCCCTGGAACGCCTGCGACAGGAGGCGATCGATGCCGGCAAGGGCGAGCTGTTCGAGCAGGTGCGGGGCTTCCTGCTGGAAATGCCCGACGCCGCCGAATACGCCGCGCTTTCGGCGCGGCTGGCCTTGCGCCGCAATACCCTCGCGGTGGCCATCCATCGCCTGCGCAACCGCCTGCGCGACATGGTCCGGGCCGAACTGAGGGACACCGTCGACAACGAAGCTTCACTCGAAGTCGAAATGGCGGTGTTGCGCAGCGCCTTGCCACAGGCGAGCGAGAACTGCGACCGGGGAGCAGGCGTTTAAACCGCCGTGGCATTGCCTCATGGCATGCCAAGGAATGTGATCAGGAGACCAGCAAATCAGGGGGAAGCGATGAAACAGTCACCCGCCACCGTCATGCAACCCGTTGCACGCTTCACCGATACGCGCTGGACCCTGGTCATGACCGCCTTGCACGTCGACCGGGCCAGAGCGCAGCGCGCCCTGCTGGAATTGTGCATGCAGTACTGGTATCCGGTGTACACCTACCTGAGGCACAGCGGGTATCCCGCCGCGATCGCGGAGGATATCTGCATCGCGTTCTTCGAAGATCTCCTGCGGTCACCCGTGCTGGCGGCCGCGACGCCGGCGCACGGCAGGTTCCGCGATTTCCTGCTGGCCGCGCTGCGTCGCTTCCTGGCCCTGGACTGGCGCGAAACGGAGGAATACGGGGAAGGTGAAGCGATACTGGCTCCCCCCGACAGGGCTGGGCTGGAAGAGCGGCACCTGCGTGAAACGGCGGTATTGCACCCCGAGCACGCTTTCCATCGCGGCTACGCGATCGACCTGATCGCGAACGCTTACCGGCGCCTGCACTCCGAAGCAGCGCGGGCCGGTCGCGAGGGCATGTTCGAGGCGCTGGCGCCCTACCTGGGCGCGGACGCCGAAACCGGCAGGCTCGACCACATCGCGCAACAGCTGGACACGCGACCGCTGGCGCTGCTGCTTGCGTTGCAACGCCTGCGGCAACGCTTCCGTGAACTGGTCGAGGAGGAGATCGCGCAGACCGTGAGCGGCGATGCCGAACACGCCCGCGAACGCGCCGTCCTGATGACGATCCTGCAATGAGTCCTGCCGACGACACCGGCGACCCGCGTGATCCCGATACGCTGGCCGCGCTGACATCACTGGCATCGCTGGCGTTCGGGCGCGGCAAGGACGCCGATCCCGCCGTCACCCGCGCGACCCGCCACCTGGCCTTCTTCACGGTCGAAACCCTGGAACTGGATCTCACGGACCCCGAGCAACGCCATTTCGGCGACTACGAACTGCTCGAATTCCTCGGTACCGGCGGCATGGGCGTGGTCTATCGTGCACGGCAGAAGAGCCTGGACCGCGAAGTCGCGATCAAGCTGCTGTCGGCGGGCCCCTGGGCCTCCCAGGACTACATCGAGCGCTTCCAGCGCGAGGCGCAATCGGCCGCACGCCTGCAGCACCCCAATATCGTGGCGATCCACGAGATCGGCATCCGCGACGAACTGAATTATTTCTCCATGGCGCTGGTGCAAGGTCCGAACCTGGCGCAGCTGCTGGCCGAACACGGGGTGATGCCCGCAAGGCAGGCCGCGAAGCTGGTGCGCACGATTGCCGAAGCGCTGCACTACGCCCATCGCCTGGGCATGCTGCACCTGGATCTCAAGCCCGGGAATGTATTGACCGACGCCGATGGCGAGCCCCAGGTCGCGGACTTCGGCCTGGCCAGGCGCATCGACGATCCGCTGGCGTTCGACAGCGACGAAATTTCCGGCACCCCCAGCTACATGGCACCGGAGCAGATCGAGATGCACCGGCACCGGCTGGGCGTGGAGACGGATATCTACGGATTGGGCACGATCCTCTACGAACTGCTGAGCGGGCATCCCCCTTTCAGCAGCGCCACGCCGAAGGAAACCATGGCCCTGGTCCTGAATGGGCAACTGCGCCGCCTCGGCCGTTACCGCAATGACATTCCCTCCGACCTGGAAGCGATCTGCCTGAAATGCATGTGCAAGCGGCCGGAGGATCGCTACGCCAACGCGCAACTGCTGGCCGATGACCTGGGCCGCTTCCTCGACGACCGTCCGGTCAGCGTGCGTCCGCTGGACCGCTGGCAGCGCATCGCGCGCTGGTCACGACGCGAACCCAAGCTGGCGCTGACCGCCGCCCTGGCCGGCGTGGCCATGCTGGTCGGCCTGGTGACCACCACCTGGCAATGGCAACGCGCGGAATCCGGCGCATCCAGCGCCCGCCAGAATCTCTGGTCACAACGCCACGAAACCGCCTGGCGGCTGTTCGAAGAGCAACGCGGATACGGTGCGCTGCCGCTGCTCGCGGCCAACCTGGCTGAGCAGCAAGCGACCGCTTCCACGCAGGCCGCCGAGCGCGAGCGGCTGCGGCTGCGGGTGGCGCAGATGCAGATGCCGGCGTTGCTTGATGCGATCTACGTCGGTGCCGCAGTGCACGTGGTTGCATTGAGCCCGGACGGCCGCTACCTGGCGTTGGGACTGCAACCCGACACGGTGGCGCTGTACGAAGTCGCCAGCCTGCGCCAGCGCTGGCGCGTGCAGTTGTCCCTGCACGAGCCCGGGAAGGACGGCCAGCTGCGGCGCCTGGTGTTCACGCCGGACATGCGCCATCTGCTGGTCAGCGAACACTGGAACATGGGCCAGATCCGGCCCGGCGGTTTCATGACCTACCGCCTTTCGCTGGCCAATGGCCAGCAGACCAGGGTGCCGGACGCCAGCGCGATCCTCAGCGAAAGCTGGAGCGACGACGGGCGCCATGTGGTGCTCACCGACAAAGACAGTTCGTGGTTCCGCCTCTACGCCGCGGACAGCTGGCAGCCGCTGGGGCCGGCGATGCGCGCCGACCTGTCCAGTTTCCGCCCCGGCTGGCTGATCGCCCCCGGGCTCAAGTTCATCGCCATGCACAACGGCAACGAAGGCATCAGCATCCTCGATCCGCGCACCCTGCAGCCGCGACACGTACTGCGTCCGGAGCGGCCGGACCAGCGTTTCATCGCCTGGGCGATCAGCCCCGATGCGCGTTGGCTGGCGCTGGGCCGGGTCAACGGTGAAATGCTGCTGGTCGACGCCGAGGGCGGCACGCAGCAATCGCTGTTCCCGCCGACCGCAAGCCAGGTCAAGTGGATGAGTTTCAGTGCCGACGGCCGCCAGCTGGCCGCGACCAACGGTCCGGACTTCTTCGTCTTCCAGATCCCGGACGGCACCGGGATCCACTACCTGGCGCGCGACACCGAGCTGTGGGGCCACCAGTACGATTGCGACGGCGATCGCAACGACTGCACCGCGTTGTTGATGGAATGGGACCGGGTGACGCTGTGGTCCTATTCCGGGGAGTTCGACCTTTCCAATGGCACGGTGATGCAGTCGCCGGAAATCACCCACCACTCGTTCGTGCCGCGCTTCGCCAGCATGGTGAGCCGTCGGCATCGACTGCTGGCAACCGGCGCCCAGGACGGCAGCCTGCGCTTGTGGCGGTTGCCGCCATCGCCGCTTCTCGGGCATCTGGCGCCGACCCAACGGGAAACGCCGCTGTATTTCGACGGCCACCACCTGGTCGCGGTCGAGGGCCACGGCGTCCAAGTGTTCGATGCCACGGACGGAAAGCCACGCTCACCGCGCATGGTCCTGCCGCAACCGGCGGGTTTCGCCGCCCTCAGTCCCGACGGCCGCACCCTGGTCGCGAGCAGCGGCCATCGGCTGCACGTATTCGAATGGCGCAGCGGCGACCTCCGCTATCCACCGATCCAGTTGGGCGGGAGTCCGATGGACTTGTGGCTGGCAGCGGATGGCCGAACCGTCGTCAGCCGCTGGCCGCACCCGCAACGCATGCCGATCCACCAGCAGCGCCTGCAGGCGCATGACCTGGGCACCGGGCGCGCACTCGGACCGCCTGGCGACATGCCCGTCGGCAGCGTCCGGTTCAGCGCCGACAATGGCCACCTGTTGGTCAGCGAAGACTCCGGCACCGCACTGTATGCACTGGCCAACCTGACCCGCCCGCTGCGTCGCTTCCCTGCCCCCGACAACTCGCTGGTGGTATTCGGCGCCCAGGATCCAGCCAACAATGAACTGGTGCAGTTCCTGGAAGGCTACGAAAGCGGCGTCGACAACATGCTCAAGCGTTGGTCGATGGCCGACGGCCGGCAACTGCAGGCCCTGCCGCTGAACATGCGCGCCGACGACCTGCAGGTGCGCACGAGCGACGGCCGCGTCGCCATCAGCGGCAGTCCGGGCGGTACCGCGGCGACCGACGTGGCAGCGATGATCGACCGCGACGGTGCGCTCACCCCGATCACCCTGACCCGTCATGACGGCCTGGCGCGAGCGCAGGCCTTCAGTGGCGACGGCCGCATCCTGGCGCAGGCGCTGGGTCAGGGAGTGATGCTGGTCGATGCGGATACGGGCGTGCCGTTGGGGCCACCCCTGCGCACGCCGTTGACCATCCCCGACAGTCTCGCGCAACTGGCTTTCAGTCCGGACGCGCGGCAGTTGGTGGCGCGCACGACGCTGGGGCGCTGGCTGCACTGGTCGCTGCCGCCGGAACCGCGCAGCGCCACCCTGGTGGCCGAAGAAGCCCGCATGCTCGCGCCAGCGCCCAGCACGGTATTCGAGCCCCCCACCAGGGCTTTGCGCGAATCATTGCGGCAGCGCGACCACGGCCAGGCGCAGGCACCGCCGCCACGGCCACGACCAAGCGCGTGGTCATGCCTGCCCGGGCGCGGCTCGATACCCTCGCGCTTGCCAGACACGCCCTCATGGCTGGTCGATCTGGGCAGCAGTTACACCGCGCCCTTGCACGAGGTCCGGTCATCCGACAAAAGCAGCAATCCCAGCGGGATCGGCGATCTGTGCGCATTGCCCCTGGGAGTGCAACGACTGCGCGGCGTGGACTACGACCTGCGCGGCGTGGTCGAACTGCACTTCCCCGCGAACGACGGGACGGACGGCGGCGACAAACGGCGCGATCGCACCGGGCGCGTCGACGTCGCGCCCGGGCGTTACGACGCAGCGCATGTGCTGGGTGCGTTGACTGCCGCTGCCAGCAACGGCGTCAACGGTGAACCGGTGGCTCGGTTGTCGTTCCACTATCGCGATGGCGGCGTGGCCAGCGTTCCCTTCCGGACCGCGATCTCGGGTTGGGACACGGGCAACTGGCGCGACTGGCCGGACCTGTCGCTGGCCTGGTATGGATTCCTGCCCGAAGTCGAAGTCGAAGTCGCTTTCAGCGCCGGCGTGCAGCTCTATTCGACCCGGGTGGCCAATCCGCACCCCGGACGCGATGTGGTCGCGATCGACGTGCAGGTCACGGTGCCGGTCTACGACGATCACGGCCTGCTGGTGGTCGCGATCACCCTCGATCC
>JAKFDG010000304.1:0-5061 GCA_036677285.1 Pseudoxanthomonas sp. | reverse complement strand
TGGTGCCGAAGGGGGGACTCGAACCCCCACACTATCGCTAGCGGCGGATTTTGAGTCCGCTGCGTCTACCATTCCGCCACTTCGGCGCGGCCGCGAAGTATAGCGGAGTGGCAGGAATCCCAAAAGCTGCAATGGAAAAATCGAGCGGATGGAGCATGGAGCCCGGTCCGATGCTGCAGCGCGGAATGCATTCCCTCCGGACTCGGATATCGTGACAACGCTGTCATTGCGGACACGGCAGCCGGCGCCGGTCCCGTCGCCGGCTCCCCGTGAATGAAGGCGCATCGCCGTTGTGTCGTCTCGATGCGCGGCACATTTGCCAACGCGATTCGATTGCATGATCACCCGTATGCTGTGGGCGCCGGGTAGCGCGCGCATGCTTCCCATTCCAACATGAACAAAACGGTGACGAAGACATGACGACACAACAAACCAGATGGTCCCAGTTCGGCGTACTGATCACGGTATTTTTCTTCTGGGGCTTCGTCGCCGCCAGCAACGACATCCTGATCCCGGTATTCAAGAAGGCTTTCGACCTTAGTCATGCGCAAAGCCAGTTGGTGTCTTTCGCATTTTACGTGGCTTATACCGTCGGCTCGCTGATCTATTTCTTTGTGTCCAAGTTCATCGGCACTGACGTGCTGAATCGCATTGGCTACAAGAACGGCATCGCGCTGGGGCTGGTGATCTCGGCCATTGGCACCTTGCTCTTCTATCCAGCCGCCAACCTGGGCTCGTTCAACCTGATGCTGTCCGGCCTGTTCATCGTGGGGCTGGGTTTCTCGCTGCAGCAGATCGCCGCCAATCCGCTGGCGATTGTCATGGGCGATCCGCGCACCGGTTCGCAGCGTTTGACGATGGCCGGTGGCGTCAACAACTTCGGCACTACGATCGGACCGTTATTGGTGAGCCTTGCAATCTTCGGCAGCGTTGCCGCCGGCGGCACCGAGGCCAGCATCGAAAGCGTTAAGACACCTTATCTGGTGCTGGGCCTGGCCTTCATCCTGGTGGCCGTGTTCCTCAAGTTCTCGTCGGTACCTGATCGCATCGACCTAGATCAGGTGACCGAATCCGAGGCGCAGGACAACAGCAAGTTGCTGCACAAGTCCTCGGCGTTCGGGTATCCGCAATTGGTGCTGGGCATGTTGGCGATCTTCGTCTACGTGGGTGTGGAAGTGTCAACCGTGGCCAATCTGCCGGCTCTGCTGGAAGAAAGCATGGGCATTTCCACTTCCTCGGTCGCGCCGTATGTCTCGTTGTATTGGGCCAGCCTGATGATCGGTCGCTGGACGGGTGCCGCCGGCGCCTTCAACGTCGGGGCGAGCGCGACGCGGCTGCTGACCTTGATCCTGCCGTTCCTGGCCTTCGGGGTATTCTTGGCGGTGAACGCGATCGCGCGGCACGAGGTGTCGCAGTTCATGGGCTACGTGTTCGTCATCGCGCTGATGATCCTGGCCACGCTGGCCAGCCGTGGCAACCCGGCCCGCATGCTGCTGTACTTCTCCATCTGCGGCATCGCCGCGTTGCTGATCGGCATGTTCACTGCAGGCAAGGCCAGCGCAGTGGCTTTCATCAGCGTCGGCCTGTTCTGCAGCACGATGTGGCCCTGCATCTTCGCCCTGTCCATCACCGGCTTGGGCAAGCACACCAACCAGGGCAGCAGCCTGTTGATCATGATGATCATGGGCGGCGGTATCGTGAGCGTGATCCAGGGTCTGGCTGCAGACAAGATCGGCATCCAGATGAGCTATATGGTCGGCGTGGTCTGTTTCGCCTACCTGGCCTTCTATGCGTTGCGCACGGTCGGCATCCTGAAATCGCAGGGCATCGATCTGGACAAACTGAGCGCCGACGGCCCGCACTGAAATACGCCAGCTCGGCGCATCGGCGAGCCCGTACCAGTCGGTTGGAGGGGGATTCAGCAGTGCGGGCCGCTGAAATGCGGCCCTGCAGTCAGCTGGGAACGATCTGGTCGGTACCCAGCAGGCGCTCCCCACGACGCTGCCACTGCGCGCCGTCGTCTTCCGGCGAGAACACGCCGCAGCGAACCATGGTGCGCTGGTAGACGTGCAGCGACACGGCGATGGCCTTGTCGCTGGGGTTGCGGATGGTGTGGTACTCGTGCGGCGGGATCAGGCTGCCGGCCGAGCCGATGCCGGCCTCGATGGTGCCCACAGGGATGAAGCGGTAGCGCTCGTCGTCGCGTTCGGCCAGCTCGTACTGGGTGATTTCCAGTCGTCCTTTCCACACGCCCTCCACGCACCACATGCCGGAGTGGTCGTGGATCTTGGTGCCCTGTCCGGGCCCCCAGGTCATGGCGACGACGCTGTAGCCGTGCTCGGGGCTGGTATACAGCTCGCGCCGGGCGTAATGGTCGGCGATCGGTTCCAGCACGCAGTCGGGTAGTGCGACTTCTTCGTCGCAGATCATCTCGCACAGGGTCTTGCGCAGCGCGTCGGTGATGGCATGGTCGTCGCCCAGGGCCACCGCGGCATCGAGCGAGGCGATCAGCTTGTCGTGGCCGAGGAATTCGATGCTCATGGTCTGGGTCTCGTGGAAACGTGGCCCATTTTAGCTTTTCCCCGCGTCGGGGGATGAAGGAAGGCAGCTAGAGGCCGGCCAGGAATCCGCCCACCGCCGGCCCGAAGCGCTCGATGTCCACCAGGAAGGCGTCATGGCCCTGCGGTGATTCCAGGGGCAGGAATTCAGCGTCGGCCCCACCCGCGCGCAAGCCGTCGGCGATCTGCTGCTGTTGCTGCAGCGGGAACAGGATGTCGGTAGTGGCACCGATGGCCAGCGCCTTCTCCACGCGGATGCGGGCCAGGCCCTGCAGCACGTCGCCGCCGGCGACCTCGGCCAGGTCGAACCAGTCCATCGAGCGGCTGAGATAGAGATAGCAGTTGGGGTCGAAACGACGCACGAAGCGGCGCGCGTGGCCTTCCAGGTAGCTTTCCACCTGGAACTCGAGGCCGAACGGCTCCTCGTCCGGATGGTCGGATTCCAGCCGTACCCGTCCGAAGCGCCCGTCCCATTCCAGCGCCGAGCGATAGGTGATCACGCCCAGCTTGCGCGCCATGCGCATGCCTGATTCGGGATAGGTTGCGTCGTCGTATTCGCCGTTGTTCCAGTTGGGGTCCAGCCGTATCGCCTCGCGCTGCAAAGAGCGGATGGCGATGGAGAACGGCAACGCGTGGGCGCTGCCGGAAATATTGATGTGCGAGCGCGCCGCGCCGGGGTGGCGCAACAGATAGGCGAGCGCGGTCATGCCGCCCATCGAATTGCCGATGATGCAGGCGAGCCGTTCGATGCCAAGCCCGCGCACGACTTCGTGGGCCGCGTCGGCGCCGTCCTCGATCGAGAGCTCGGGGAAATCCAGCCGGTAGAGTTTTCCGTTTGCCGGATTGATGGAGGCAGGCCCGGTGGATCCCTTGCAGCTACCGAGCGAGTTCACGCAGACCACGAACCAGAGGTCGGTGTCGATCGGTTTGCCGGGGCCCAGCATCGCTTCCCACCAGCCGGCTTCCGGGTTGCCTTCATTGGTGGCTGCGTGCGCGTCCGGCGACAGGCCGGTGACGATGAGCACCGCGTTGTCGCGTGCGGGGTTCAGTTCACCCCAGGTTTCGTAGGCTGCGCGGGCACCATGGAGTTCGCCGCCACGTTTCATCGGGAATGGCGAAGACAGGGAATGGAAGCGGGTGCCGGGGGGAATGAATTCGGTCATCGGCCCAGTTTAGCAGCGTGATGCTTCGGGTCGCCCGCATGTGCGAGGCTGCGGACGCGAGAGCGGGATGCGCTGCCATCCCGCTTCGCATGCATGGATCAGACTAGGGTCAGGGTGACGTCGATGTTGCCGCGGGTGGCGTTGGAATACGGGCACACGCTATGTGCCTTGTCCACCAGCGCTTGCGCCTGCTCGCGCGGCATGCCGGGCAGCGAGATCCTGAGTTCCGCTTCGATACCGAAGCCGGTCGGCAACGGACCGATACCGACCGTGCCTTCGATCGAAGTGTCGGCCGGCAGTGTGATCTTCTCGCGCGCGGCAACCGCTTTCATTGCGCCGATGAAGCAGGCCGAGTAGCCGGCCGCGAACAACTGTTCCGGGTTGGTGCCATCACCACCCGCACCACCGAGCTCGCGCGGGGTGCTGAGTTTCACGTCAAGCGCATTGTCCGAGGAAGCGGCATGGCCTTCCCGCCCGCCAGTGGCGGTTGCGGTAGCGCGATAAAGGACTTTTTCGAGTGACATGAGGGAGCTCCGGTTGGGTTTTCTTGTTCGGGTTATGTCATTCGCCAGGTTGACCGAGAACCAACTCGACCGGCGAATCGGCAGGCAGGGTCACGCGCACTGGCCGGGAGTCCAGATCCCCTTCCTGGCGGATCGCGTTGCCGCTGGCGGACAGGCGCGCGACCAGTTCCACTTCCTTCAGCGCGGAAAGCTTCTGCGTGGGCATGGGGCTGTCGCCGTCGTCGAGCGTGACGGTGAGGGGAAGCTCCTGCAGCGAGCGCTTTTCGACGGCGACGGGCATCGGCGGGCCCCCAGGCACGCGGGCGATGATGAAAACGCTGGCGTCGCCACGCAGGCGTACGCGTGAGGCGAAATCGGGGTCGAGGGCGACCTTCACGGTCAGGGCTTGCGCGCCAGCAGATGTAGCGGCTGGCGCTGGCAAGGGGGGTAATCCTGCTTCGGCGCGGGCGCCATCGATCTGTTCGCGCAGGGTCGCGGCGGTGCCCGGATCCACTTGCGCTAGCAGCGGTTCCCAGGTCTTCGCTGCCTCGGCCGGTTGCCCGTTCTGCCGTTGCGACACGCCGAGTAGCCACAACGCACGCTGGTGACCGGGTTGCAGCGACAACGCACGTTGCAGGAACGCCAGCGCCTCCGCGTCCAGTTTGCGATCCGGGTCCGCGAACAGCCGAGCCTGTGCTGCTTCCACCAGCAGGTTCGGGTCGTCGGGCATCAGTTTCGCCGCCTTGGCGAAGGCATCGCGCGACTCGGCGAACTTCTCCTGCGCCGCCAGCGATTTTCCAAGCAGGCGCCAACCTTCGGGTTCGTTGGGGTTGCGCG
>JAKFDG010000303.1:0-2028 GCA_036677285.1 Pseudoxanthomonas sp. | reverse complement strand
GTTGTAGGCCACCGCGCCGACGCCGCCGGGCATGTAGGTGACGCGCATCGGCGCCTTCAGCAGGCCGCCGTCTTTCAAGCCGGTTTGCGCCAGCTTGCAGGTCAGGTCGAAGCCGCCGCCGGGTTTGGCCGGGGCGATGCATTCGGGGCGCTTGGGCTCTGCGGCCAGCAGTTGGCCGGCGAAGGCCAGACAGGCGGTGGCCAGGGCGAGGCGGGTGAGGGTAGTTTTCATTATTGAATCCTCTGGATTGTTATTTTGGATCAGAAAATCGGCAGGGTGTAGCCGATGACTACACGGTATTCGTCCGAGTCGCGGGCGAAATCGGAGCGGAAATTGGCGTTACGCAGGCGCACGAAGAGATTCTTCACCGGGCCGCTTTGCACCACGTACTTGACCTCGAAGTTGGTTTCCTTTTCGTCGCCGCGCTCGTTGCTGCCGATGATTCGCGCGTCACTGCCTTTGATATAGCGAGCGTAGGCCGTCAGGCCGGGCACGCCCAGGGCGGCGAAGTCATAGTCATAGCGTACTGACCAGGATTTTTCCTCAGGGTTGGCGTAGTCGTTGGCGGAGTCGTTGACCAGGTAGGGGTCGCTGCCGGCGATATAGGCATAGCCGGTGTCGCCGCTCATGTCCTGATAGCCCAGGCTCAGCTTGTGGCCGCTGTGGGCGTAGCTGAGCACACCGTTCAGTGCGCGGTTGTCCACTTCGCCGGCCTTGGCTGCGCCACTCTCGTCGCTGAGCATCAGGCGCAGATCGGCAGCCATGGTGCCGCCGGCCAGGGGGTAGGTGGCCAGCACATTGAAGAAGTTCTGCCGGTAGACATCCTCAAGTTCGCCATGGAAGTAGCGGCCTTTGAGGTTCTGGTTGAACTGGTAGTCGAAACCCAGCAGGTCGAGGTGGTCGGCGGTCACCCCGGCGTAGCGTCCATTCTTGCTTTCGAGTTGCAGATCCTCGGCGTCGGTCGAGGCGCGGTCGATGGCCTTGCCCAGGCGCCCGCCAGTGAAGGTCAGGCCCTTCACCTCGGAGGAAGTCAGCAGACCACCCTCGAATACCTGCGGCAGCAGGCGGCTGTCGTTGGCCACTACCACCGGCAGGACGGGGCTGTGCGAACCGTAGCGCAGCTCGGTGGCAGAGACCTTGACCTTGGCGGTCAGGCCCAGACGACCAAACTCATCCGGTGCCTTGCCATCGTCATGCCTCGGCAGTAGGCCGGTTCTGGTGCGGTCGGCGCTGGAGTCCAGTTTGATGCCGACCAGGCCCTGGGCGTCGAGGCCGAGGCCGACTGGGCCTTCGGTGTAACCGGACTGTACGTTGAGCCAGAAGCTCTGGCCCCACTCCTCGCGCTTGTTCTGGCCGGTGCCTTCGCGATAGTCACGGTTCAGGTAGATGTTGGTGGCCTTCAGGTTGGCAGAACTGTCAGCGATGAAGTCGGCTTTGGCAGCTGTGCTGAGCAGGGTTGCAGCTATGGCGAGGCTGAGCAGATGGACAGGCGCAATGGCCTTGCTTGATGCGATGGGCATCCTGTGGTCTCCAATTGTTGTTTTTGTCGCGGCTGCACTCCACTGTGCGGTCCGCTTTGGTCGGTGGATCGAGCCACCTGGGAGCGATGCTAAGTGGGCAAGCTTTCGCCAAGCTTTCACCGCCGAAAGTTTTTCCGCGCGGGTCGCCGCACGCCATTTAGGTCGTTCACGGCCGCGGGCGGAGCGCTACACTGCGCGCCTTGAACGAGCATTAGCGCTGGAGGTGAGGGTGCGAATCCTGCTGGTCGAAGACCATCCGCAACTGGCGGCGAGCGTGGCCCAGGCCCTGAGTTCGGCCGGTTGGACGGTGGACGTGCTGCACGACGGCGTGGCCGCCGACCTGGCCCTGGCCAGCGAGGACTACGCCTTGGCGATCCTCGATATTGGCCTGCCGCGGATGGATGGCTTCGAGGTGCTGGCGCGCCTGCGCGGCCGCGGCAAGACCCTGCCGGTGCTGATGCTCACCGCCCGCGGCGAAGTGAAAGACCGCGTGCACGGGCTCAACCTG
>JAKFDG010000302.1:0-3297 GCA_036677285.1 Pseudoxanthomonas sp. | reverse complement strand
TGGCGGGCGCGGCAGCCGGTGCGCCTGCTACTGCACCTTCCGCTTCGAGGATCGCCACCACGCTGCCTTCGGATAGCGTGTCGCCCAGCTTCACTTTCAGTTCCTTGACCACGCCGGCGGCGGAGGAAGGCACTTCCAGCGTGGCCTTGTCCGATTCCAGCGTGACCAGGCCCTGGTCCTTCTTCACCGTGTCGCCGACGGCGACGAGGATCTCGATGACCGGGACGTCGGTGTAATCGCCGATGTCGGGAACCTTGATTTCGATAGTGGTCATCGCCCGGCCCTCACAGCAGCACGCGGCGCAGGTCGCCGAGTAGTTGCGCCAGGTGCGCGGTGAAGCGCGCGGCGGAGGCGCCGTCGATGACACGGTGGTCGTAGCTCAGCGAAAGCGGCAGCTGCAGGCGCGGCTGGAACTGTTTGCCGTCCCACACCGGCTGGATCGAGGATTTGGACACGCCGAGGATCGCGACTTCCGGCGCGTTGACGATGGGCGTGAAAGCGACGCCGCCGATGCCCCCCAGCGAGGAGATCGAGAAGCAGCCGCCGGACATTTCCGCCGGGCCCAGTTTGCCGTCGCGCGCCTTGCCGGCGAGCTCGGACATTTCCTTGGCCAGTTCGGCCAGGCCTTTCTTGTCCACGTCGCGGATCACCGGGACGACCAGGCCGTTGGGCGTGTCGGCGGCGAAACCGATGTGGAAATACTTCTTCAGGGTGAGGTTCTCGCCACTCGCATCGAGCGAGGCATTGAAGTCGGGATACTTCTTCAACGCAGCGACCACGGCCTTGAGGATAAAGGTGAGCATGGTCAGCTTGATGCCGGCCTTCTCGTTCTCCTTGTTGAGCACTACGCGCAGTTCTTCCAGCTCGGTGATGTCGGCGTGGTCGTGCTGGGTGACGTGCGGGATCATCGCCCAGTTGCGCGCCAGGTTGGCGCCGGAGATCTTCTTGATCCGCGACAGCGGCTTGACCTCGACCTCGCCGAACTTGGCGAAGTCGACCTTCGGCCACGGCAGCAGATTCAGGCCATTGACGCCGCTTGCAACGGGCGCTGCGGAAGCGGCACCGCCGCCGGCCAACGCGTCCTTCACGTATTTCTGCACGTCTTCCTTGCTGATGCGACCGGCACGTTCGCTGCCCTTGACCTGGGTGAGGTCGACGCCGAGCTCGCGCGCGAACAAGCGCACCGACGGGCTGGCATGCGGCACTTTCTGCGGCAGCACCGCATCGGCGTTGAATTCCACCGGCGGGCTGTGCGGCGGCGAGGCCTCCGGATCGATGCCCGGCTTGCTGTCCAGCACCTGCGGCGCGGCCGGCTGTTGCACGGCTTGTTCCTGCGCGATTTCGCGTTGGGCAATCTTGTCGGGTTGGGCGGCCACCGCGACGGGTTCGACCTTGGCGCCGGTTTCGGAAGTTGCGACTTCCGCTTTTGCTGCCGGCGCAGGCACCACGGCGGCGGGTTTCGGACCAGCCTCGTCGGCCGCCTCGATCATGGCGACCACCGAACCTTCGGAAAGCGTGTCGCCCAGCTTGACCTTGAGTTCCTTCACCACCCCGGCGAACGGCGCGGGCACTTCCAGCGTGGCCTTGTCCGATTCCAGCGTGATCAGGCCCTGGTCCTTGGCCACGCTGTCGCCCACCGCGACCAGCACCTCGATGACCGGCACGTCGGTGTAATCGCCGATGTCGGGAACCAATGCTTCCTTGAGTTCGGCCATGTGCGGCTCCGGCGATCCATATCTAGGGGGGAACCTATTGTGGCCATCTGCGCGCGATGCGCCAACCACCACGGGCAAAATAACCCGTTCCGGATCTCTTGCAGGCGTCGCGCAAGCGGATACGGCTCAGTTTTCGCTGGGCTTCTGTTGGTCCGGCTTGATCCGCATCAGGTCGAGCGGATCGCCACTCGGCAGACGATACGCCAGCGCATTGTCCAGCCGGTCGAGTTCCGTCATCTTCCCGCACAGCGCCTCGGCGCGCTTTTCCAGTGCCTTGGCGCGCGGCTCCACCCGTGCCTCGATCTGCTTGTCGAGGTTTTCCATGTTCTGCGGGCGCCGGGTGTCGCCGCTGAAGGCGGCGCTGACCGCTCCGCCGACGATGTCGCCGATCACCATCGGTATGACCTCGCCCACGGCCTCGCCAATGCCTTCGCCCAGATCGTCGCCACTGAAGCGATTGGCGCTGACCGAACGCGCCAGCCGCGCATCGATCTTCCTGCGGGCCGCATCCAGCTTGGCGCGGGTCTCGACGGGATCGTTGCTGAAACCGGCGGCGACTTCGCCCAATGCGGTGAAGGCGATGTCGGCCGCATCACGGGCGATCTCGCGGGCCAGCGGCATGGTTTCGCGAGTGGTGCGGTCGAAGGCGGCGATGCGCTTGCGGTCCTCGTTGTCCAAGGCAACCCAGCGGTCGTCGACAAACAGCCTGTCTCCACGGATCACGATCCATTTCGGCGTGCCGCTGTCGCGGGTCAGGATCACGCTCTGCTCGTTGAGGGTCAGGTCGTAGTCGCTTTCGATATCGCAGTTGAAGTCGCGGGCCTGGGCGGTGACCGCCAGCGCGAGCAGGAGTGCGGAAAAAAGAATGCGGCGCATGCGGATGTCCCGGTGATTCTTCGGACGCACAGCATGCCAGCTCCGGCGGCCCGGCGAGGGTGCCGTCGGCGGGTATGACTTCCGCCATGCGCGCCCTACTTCCAGGGCTTCACCACCAGCAACGCGCCGACCACCACCAGCAAAGCGCCCAGCAGTCGCATCGGGTCGATCGGCTGGCGCGCGTGCAGCACGCCGAAGTGATCCAGCAACAGCGAGCCTGCCACCTGTCCGAACACCACCGCGCAGATCAGCGAGGCCGCGCCCATGCGCGGGATCAGCAGCGTCGCCGCAGCCACGTACACCGCGCCGATCACGCCGCCGGTCCACGCCCACCACGGCACCCTCGCCAGCGCGGTGGCCTCGAACGCGGGGCGGCTGGCGAGCCACCATGCCAGCAGCACCAGCGTGCCCACCGAGAACGAAGCCAGCGAGGCGAATATCGGCCCCCAGGTCTGTTTGCCCAACGATGCATTGATCAAGGCCTGCAACGGCAACAACATGCCGATGAACAAGGCCAGGCCCAGGCTTGCGGCATTCATTGAATATGTCTCCGTTGGGGATGCGGAAGCACACGATAAGCGAAGTGTTGAACGAAGATTTCACCCGACCGTGCAACACTGGAAGCCATGGCCGACGCGATCCCCCATCGCCTCCCGCCACCTCCGCTGCTGGACGATGCCTGCGCATTGTTCCTGGACGTGGACGG
>JAKFDG010000301.1:0-8305 GCA_036677285.1 Pseudoxanthomonas sp. | reverse complement strand
AGTCCGGCGGCGACATCGTGTTCGGTGTAGCGGGCGATCGCGCAGGCCTGCTCCACGGTGGCGTCCAGGCTTTCCTCGCGCAGGTCGGCGGTGCTGGCGCTGCCCTTGCGCTGGCCGAAGTACACGGTCACGCCGATGCCGCGGTCGCGGGTGGATTCCACCGTTTCCACCGCGCCCATGCGCACGTTGACGTTGAGCCCCCGCTCCTCGCTGCAGCTCACCTCGGCCTGGCTGGCGCCGAGCTCGCGGGCCCGGTCCAGCAGGCGCCGGGAAAGATCCGCCAGAGCGTCCAGGCGGACGAGGCTGTCTTCCGCGGAAAAATCGACGATTGCGTTCAATGGCTTATCCTGTTGCAAAGTATTGGAGAACCGACATGCGTGGAATCGATCCGGAAACCGGCGAATTCCTGGGCCCCAGCCGCAGCGAACAACGGCGTGAAGCGCTGGATATCCGCAGCCTCGGAGAAAAGCTCGTCGCGCTGGCGCCGGCGCACTTGGCCAAGCTGCCTATTCCGGAGGATCTGCTGGAACACATTTACGACACGCAGCGCATCACCTCGCACATCGCGCACAAACGGCAGCTGCAGTTCCTGGCCAAACAGATGCGCCGGGAAAGCGACGAGACGCTGGACGCAATCCGCGACGCGATGGAAGTGGGCGGCGATGCCGCGCGCCGCGAGACCGCGATCCTGCACAAGGTGGAAACCTGGCGCGCGCGACTGCTGGAAGACGGTGATACCGCACTGGGCGAACTGCTGTCCGAATACCCGACCGCCGACCGCCAGCACCTGCGCCAGTTGTTGCGCAACGCCGGCGAGGAACGGCTGAAGAACAAACCACCGCATGCGTTCCGCGAACTGTTTCGCGAGCTGCGCGAGCTGTTGGTGCAGATGGACGACGAAGGCGAGGGCGAAGACGCGCACGATTGAATCGATCCGCGCGATCACGCGGCCCTGGTCCCACCGACGGTCAGGCCATCAATCAGCAAGGAAGGCTGGCCCACGCCCACCGGCACGCTCTGGCCATCCTTGCCGCACACGCCCACGCCCTGGTCCAACGCCAGGTCGTGGCCGATCATCCTCACCTTCTGCATGGTTTCGGGGCCGTTGCCGATCAGGGTCGCGCCCTTCACCGGCGCAGTGACCTTGCCGTCCTCGATCAGGTAGGCCTCGGTGGCGGAGAACACGTACTTGCCGCTGGTGATGTCGACCTGGCCGCCGCCGAAGTTCACCGCGTACAGGCCTTTCTTCACCGAACGGATCATCTCTTGCGGATCGTGCTGCCCGGCCAGCATGTAGGTGTTGGTCATGCGCGGCATCGGCAGGTGCGCGAACGATTCGCGGCGGCCGTTGCCGGTGGGCTGCATCCCCATCAACCGCGCGTTGAGCGTGTCCTGCATGTAACCGACCAGCACGCCGTCCTCGATCAGGGTGGTGCACTCGGTCGGCGTGCCTTCGTCATCGATGTTCAGGGAACCGCGCCGCTCCGGCAGGGTGCCGTCGTCGACGATGGTCACGCCCGGCGAGGCCACGCGCTGGCCCATGCGACCGGCGTAGGTCGAAGTGCCCTTGCGGTTGAAATCGCCTTCCAGGCCATGGCCTACCGCTTCGTGCAGCAGCACGCCAGGCCAGCCGGAACCCAGCACCACCGGCATCACCCCGGCGGGCGCGTCGACCGCGTCCAGGTTCACCAGCGCCTGGCGCAGGGCTTCGCGGGCCAGCTCCTCGGGCTTGGCGTCGGCGAACAGCTGCGTGTACGCATAACGCCCGCCCATGCCCGCATAGCCGGATTCGCGGCGGCCGTTCTGTTCCACGATCACCTGCACGTTCAAGCGCACCAGCGGGCGCACGTCCGCCGCCATCACGCCGTCGCTGCGCGCCACCAGCACCGTGTCCACGCCGCCCGACAGGCTCACCGTCACCTGCTGCACGCGCGGGTCCGCGGCGCGGATGAACCGGTCCACCGCGCGCAGGGCTTCGACCTTGGCGTCGTTGTCCATCGCATCGATCGGATCGTCGCTGGAATAAAGCGCGCGTCCACCGCCACGCACCAGGGTATGCGGCGCATGCGAACTGCCGTCGCGCGCGATGGCGCGCGCCGAATGCGCGGCTTCCAGCAATGCCACGCCGTTGATGTCGTCGGAGTAGGCGAACCCGGTCTTCTCGCCGGAGATCGCGCGCACGCCGACGCCCTGTTCGATCGAATGCGCGCCGTCCTTGACGATGCCGTCCTCCACCGTCCAGCTTTCGCGCCGCGAATGCTGGAAATACAGGTCGCCGAAGTCGATGCCGGGGCCGAGCAAGGTGCCGAAGGCGCGGTCCAGGCCCTGCTGGTCGAGGCCGGCAGGAAGCAGCAGGCGGGTTTCGGCGAGGGCGAGAGAGGAATTCGTCATAAGGAATCAGTTTGGGGTCAATTGAGGCAAAGGCAAGCTGGATTTTCCCTCTCCCGATGGGACAAGGAAAAGCAGTTCAGGGCGCGCCAGCCGTGTCCAGCGTCCTGGAAGCCCGCACACGCGACTGATCGCGGCTGATCACTTCCACCTTGGGGTCCTTCCACGGGCCGGTGACGCGATAGGTCTTGGCACCCAGCGCACCCAGCGGTTTCTTGAGCACCGCATTGGCGGCGGCGCCTACCGCCGCGCCCAGCGGGCCGCCCGCGACTGCGCCGACCACGGTGAGCAGGTTGCCGGATTTTGGCAGCACTTCGATGGTCTGGTCGAAACGCTGCGCGCGCAGGTCGGTGTTGCCGCGGATCTGGATTTCGGCGGCCGGGCCGTCGATCACCAGGTCGTCGCTGCGCGCAATGCCGGTGCCGAAGCGCACGTTGCCGTCGATGCGGTTGAAGGCGAAGCCCTTGGAGAAGAAATCGCGGAAGTCGAGCATCATCCGCCGTGGCAGCTGGGTCAGGCTGAGCAGGCCAAGCACGCGGCCCGCGCCCGGCTCCACTTCCAGCAATTGCCCGTTGCGTGCGGCGATATGCATGCTGCCTTCCATGCCCGCCAAGGCGAATGCTGCGGGGCTGCCGCGCCAACCGGCGTCGAACTTCACCTTGCCCTTGCCTCCGCCGACGCGGCCCTTGAACCCCAGTCCGTCCAGCAATCCGCCGAGATCCTGGCTGTCGATGTCCGCCACCAGATGCGTGCGCCCGCTGGCGCCGCGCCCGATCCAGTCGCCCTGGACATCGATCTTCTGGCCGGGCGACCTCAACGCGAGTTGCTGCACGCGCAATCCCGCCGGCACTTGCAGCGTGAGCAACTGGGCGCTGCCCAGGCTGGCTTCGCCGAATCGCAGATCGCCGATATCCAGTGAAAGCGGAGGGATGGCAGCGGGATCGAACTGATCGGTGGCGGCCGTGGCACTGCCCGCCGCAGCAGCGGACTTGGCGGTAGCAGGCCCGGATGCAGCAGAGCGCCAGTGCACGCGCGCGAGCTTGCCGGCGATCGTTGCGCCGTTCGCATCCGGCACCAGCAAGGAACCGGACAGCGCCGGGCCTTCCAGGACCACCGCCAGCGCGTTGCTGGCGGGTGCGACTTGCAGGCGCGTATCGGGGAAGACGGAACCCATCAGCAACAAGCGATCGGCGCTTACATCGATGCGCCGCAACGAGAGTTTGCCGGCGCCGCCACTACCGCTCTTGGCCAGCGCGATCCATTCGATCGCATCCAGGCTCGCAGTGCGGCCGCTGGCGACCAGGCCGGAAATCGGCGGCGCTTCGTTCACGGTATTGCTGCCCAGGACCACGCGCACGCCGGTCTGCTGCCCATTGGCGCGCGCGCGCAGGGCCAGCAACTTGCCAAAGGCGACATCGATCTGCCCATTGCCCATCGGCAGCGCGGTCTGCACCGTGGTCGGCAAGGCCAGCGACGCCGGCTTGTCCAGTGGTGCCGGAAGCTTCAGCGTGGTTCCCACCAGGTCCGAACGCAGCTTCAGCTGGCTGGGCTTGTCGGTGCCGCCCGCTTTCGGCAGTGCCACGCCCACGGTCCATTGGGAACGCCCTTCGATATATGGCTTGAGCCAGGCCATTTCCGGCGCGCGATCCAGCAGGTCGGTGGCTGACAGCGACGCCGTCAAGTCCGCTTCGAATGCCTGCTGCTTGTCGCGCACGCCGCCGCCGGCCCGCAACGACAGCACGCCCGGCTGGCCCTGCCGGCTGACCGAGAGCTTATCCGCGGTGAACCCGGCATCGTTGTAATCGGCCCTGCCGCGCACGCGCTCGAAAGCCAGGTTCCAGCGCTTGTCGGAAAGTTTCACATCCTGCAGTTCGACCGTGCCGCTCATCTTCTTGGCCGCGGCGCGTTGCGCGCGTAGCGGCTGCAGCAATCCGAAGGTGACCTGTGCGGGTCCGCTGGCGCTGAGGTTGACGAGGGTGTCGGCGTGCTGCTTCTGCAAGGGACTCTGCCGCAGCAAGGCCAGCAGTTGCGACGCGTCGCCGCCGCCGCGCGCATCTATCGCCAGGTCGGCCTTGGCGAAATCCTCGATCCCGGCCTTCAATTCCTCAATGCGCACACCAGCCAGCGCGCCTTTGCCCTGAATGGAGAAGCCGTTGCCAATGAAGGCGACATCGGCATCGACGTGGTCCATCACCGGCCACTCGGGCTGGAACTTGATCTGGCCATCGTAGATATGCGCCAGCGCCTCGAAGCGTCCGTTGTTGTGGATGAAAGGCCAGTCATCCAGGTCGCCGGACACGATCGCGCGGCCGTTGCGCACCTTGCCGCCGACCAACGCCCTGTCCAGCCAGTTCACGGCCGCCTTCGACATCTTGTGGTGGATCCAGAACCCCTTGGCCGCAGGCACCGGGGCTTCATCGATGTCGGCGGCGATGTCGATCCACGGCCGCGTGCCATCGCCCTGGAACCACAAACCGCCACGCGCATGCGCGCCGTAATCCTTGCCGCGGATGTCCAGCGCGGAGGTCGCGATGCGCCAGCCATCGCCTTCGCGCCAGCCTGCCAGCTCGCCTTGCAAAGTCACGTCGTGGGCGACGCCGAAACCGCTGGGCCAATCGAAACGCAGCCTGGTCTGCGGATCCAGCTTCAAGGAGAAGCCCTCGGCGTCGCCGATGAAATCGCCGGCAAGTCCGTTGATTCCCGGCGAATGTCCGACCGGCGCGAAGCTGATGCCATCCAGGCGACCCTGGCCGTGCATGCCCTCGCCACGGCTGCCCGCCAGCGTCACCTTCGATAGCCGCGCGCCGGGCCTGGCCTGTGCCAGCCATTGCCGGAGGCCGGGAGTCAGGCGATCGCTCAATCCGATGATCGAAAGCAGGGGCGCCGCATCGATCTGGTCGGCCAGCAAGGCGTACTGCCGCCCGCCGGCCACCACCAGTCCGTCCAGCACCTGCGGCTTCGGCTCGCTGCCGACGCGCAGCGCAGGCGCGTCAAGACGCCAGCCATTGGCGGACAGGCGCCAGCGCACGCGGCCCTGGATCTGGTCGAAATGCACTTGCGGTGCCCTGGCACTGGCCGCCAGCGGCGCGCCGCGCAGAGCGACCTGCTGCAACTTCAGTTCGATGGTCGCCAGGACCACGCGATTGCGGCGCAATTCCACCCAACCGCGCACGCCTCCTTTCCCGGATTCCATACGGACGCCGGCGTAATGCAGCAACGAAGCCCACGCCGAAAGATCCACCGCGTCGGCTTGCAGATACGCACGACCATCGCCGTTGTCGCGATCGAAGTCGAACGACATCTGCAAGGGCGTGCCGCCCTTGCGCGCCCAGGCACGCGCACCGGCGCGCACGCGATTGCCCTGCACGCGCAGGCGCAGGTCTATCTCCGGCAGTTGCAGGTTCCAGCCGAGCGAGGGCGCCACCACCGCAAGCTTGCCGTCGATGACCTGCAGCTCACCCAGGCCTTCGAGGTTCTTGAGCGGGTCGCCACCGGTCTTCTGTCCCGGCAATCCCAGTACCGACCAGGCGCCGTCCCCGGCACGCTGCAAGGTCAGCGAAAGTCCACGCAGCCGCAGCTCGGTGAAGGAACGCCCCGGCAACAGGCCCGCGTACATCGACACCAGCACTTCCGCCTCGCCGATACGCACCGCGTCCTCGCCTTCGCCGAGGCGCAGGCCGTCCAGGCGCAACAGTGGCCCGCGCCGGGTCCATTCGGTGTCGACGCTGTCGAACGCCACTGGCCGCCCTGCACGCTCGCTCAGCCACGCCGCGATCTTCTGCGGATGCCGCTCGGCCTGCGGCAACACCTGGCTGGCCACGCCCAGCACCAGCGCCATGCAAACCAGCACCAGCGCCAGCAGGTACCAGATGCCACGGCGCGCAAGGCGCAGACGACGTCGCAGCGGAGTCGGCATCAGCCGGACACCGCGGGCGATGGCTTGTGCGTCATCGCACAGGACTCAGAGCAGCACCACATCGAACTGCTCCTGCAGGTATTGCTCGTCCGCCTGGAACCGGATCGACTTGCCCAGGAACTCCTCCAGCTCCGCCACCGCCGGTGATTCCTCATCGGTGATCCGGGCCACCACCTTTGGCGAAGCGATCACCAGCAGGCGCGCGGCGTCGAACTGGCGCACCGCACGGGTGATCTCGCGGAAGATCTCGTAAGTGACCGTCTCGGTGGTCTTGATCGTGCCGCGCCCGCTGCATTCCGGGCACGATTCCGACAACTGCCGTTCCAGGCTTTCGATCGTGCGCTTGCGGGTCATCTCCACCAGTCCCAGTGGCGAGAACTCGTAAACCGTGGTCTTGGCGTGGTCGCGCGACAAGGCCTTCTCAAGCGTGCGCAGCACCTGGCGGCGATGCTCCGGATCGTCCATGTCGATGAAGTCGATGATGATGATGCCGCCCAGGTTGCGCAGGCGCAGTTGCCTCGCCACCGATTGCGCGGCTTCCAGGTTGGTCCGGTAGACCGTCTCTTCCAGGTTGCGCTGGCCGAGGAACGAACCGGTGTTCACGTCGATGGTGGTCATGGCCTCGGTCTGGTCGATGACCAGGTAGCCTCCGGACTTGAGCGGCACCTCCTTGTCCAGCGCGCGGCTGATTTCATCTTCCACGCCATACAGGTCGAAGATCGGGCGTTCGCCGGCATAGTGTTCGATGCGCTCGGCCAGCACCGGCATGTATTTCGCGGCGAAGGCCTGCAGGCGATCGCAGGTTTCGCGCGAATCCACTTTCACCTTCTCCACGTCGCGGCGCATCAAATCGCGCACCGCGCGCAACGGCAGGGTCAGGTCCTCATAGATGCATGCGCCGAGCGCGGCTTCGCGGCTGCGCTGCTCCACCAGTGCCCATACGCGCGCCAGGTAGGCGATGTCCTCGGCCAGCGCTTCGGCCGGCTGGCCTTCGGCATTGGTGCGCACGATGTAGCCATGGCCGCCGTGCGTGGCCGCCAGGTCGCCGACCAAGGTCTTCAGGCGCAGGCGTTCGGCCTCGTCCTCGATACGTGCCGACACGCCGATCACCTTCGACTGCGGCAGCAGCACCATGTAGCGCGAGGGGATGCTGATCTGCGTGGTCAGGCGCGCGCCCTTGCTGCCGATGGGGTCCTTGACCACCTGGACCACGATGTCCTGGCCATCGCGCAGCAGGTCCATGATCGGGGTGGACGAGGCGGGTGGAAGCGCCAATTCGTCGGCGTCATCGTTGGTCACCGGCGCCGGCCGCACGATGTCGTTGACGTGCAGGAACGCGGCCCGGTCCAGGCCCACGTCCACGAACGCCGCCTGCATGCCCGGCATCACCCGCTGCACCTTGCCTTTGTAGATGTTGCCGACCACGCCGCGCCGCCAGCCGCGCTCGATGTGCAGTTCCTGCAGCATGCCGTTCTCGACCACGGCCACCCGGGTCTCGCGCGGGGTGACGTTGACCAGGATTTCCTCGGACATCTAATGCACCCCGAATTCTTGCAACAACCGCGATGTCTCGAACAGCGGCAACCCCATCACCCCCGAGAAGCTGCCGGAAAGATGTTTGACGAATCGTTCCGCTCCGCCCTGTATGGCGTAGGCGCCGGCCTTGCCCATCGGGTCGCCGGTGGCGACATAGGCGGCGATGTCGTCATCGACGAGTTCCGCGAACTCGACTTCCGAAACCGACACCGCCTGTGCCTCGCGCTCCGCGCTGACCACCGAAACCGCTGAAACCACCCGGTGCGTGCGTCCGGATAACCGACGCAGCATGGCCGCGGCATCGGCGGCATCGACCGGCTTGCCGAACACGTCGTCGTCCAGGATCACCTCGGTATCGGCCCCCAGCACGACCGCATGGGGCACGGACATCACCGTCAGCAACCCGGCGCCAGCCTTTTCCCGCGCCACCCTGCGCACGTATTCCCCGGCGGCTTCGCCCGGCTG
>JAKFDG010000300.1:0-9291 GCA_036677285.1 Pseudoxanthomonas sp. | reverse complement strand
GGCAGGCGCGCGGCGCTGATCGGCGCGGGCGGCATAGGTTTCGACGTGGCCGAGTACCTGGTCCACGAGGGCGAGTCTCCAACTCTGGACCCGGCTCGCTGGATGGCCGAATGGGGCGTTGACCCGACCTTCGAGGCCCGCGGCAGCCTGGTCCCGGCCCGGCCCGAGCCACCCGTCCGCGAGGTCTGGCTGCTGCAGCGCTCGCCCGGCAAGCCCGGCGCCCGGCTGGGCAAGACCAGTGGCTGGGTCCATCGGGCCACACTGAAGGCCAAGCGGGTGCAGATGCTCGGCGGAGTCGAATACCTGGGCGTGGACGACACCGGCCTGAAGATCCGAATCGGCGGGGTCGAACAGACCCTGCCGGTGGACCACGTGGTGATCTGCGCCGGTCAGGAACCTCGCCGCGACCTGCAGGCCGACTTGCAGGCGGCGGGCAAGACCCCGCACCTGATCGGCGGTGCGGACGCGGCTGCGGAGCTCGACGCCAAGCGCGCCATCGACCAGGGCAGCCGCCTCGCTGCCGCGTTCTGATGCATATATATGCGGCGGCGCAACGCCGCCGATAGCGCTTCCGCCGAGCGGTTCCCGAGTAAAAACTCAATTCAAAATCAATCACTTAGCCTGAATGTCAAGCAGGCGTATTCAGGTGACGTTGGGTATTGGGCCCTTACCTTGCGCCAACTTTCCGGCCCGCCACTCCCTCATTGGCAGGCCATACCGGCCCCAGATGCATCACTTGCCGGTCCCGGGCAGCTCGACGGAATAGCTGCCTCCCCATGACGCCCTGACACCGTGTCCCTAGAAACCGCACCTTCCCCATGGGAGGCGCGTGGACGCGGTCAAGACGAAGCAAGGAGTTCCCCCGCAATGAAACTGGCATGGATTCTCTGGCTGTCGCAAATGCTGCCTCAGCCGGCCGCCGATTCGCTCTGCCTCAGCACCACCGTGTACCTGGAAGCCCGCGACCAGACCGTGCGCGGCCAGCAGGCCGTGGCCGAGGTCGCCCTGCGCCGTCTCGACAGCGGTCTGTGGGGTGATTCGATGTGCGACGTGGTCACCGCGCGCAAGCAGTTCGCCCCGACCATCGTCGCCCCCGGCACCCGCCTGCAGAACCCGGAAGCCTGGGCCAAGTCGATCAATGTGGCGCTCAACGCCGAGCGCAACTGGGCCCTGCCGCCCGGCCAGCGCAAGGAGATCGTGCCCGGCGCCAGCCACTTCATGGCCCACGCCATCGCCAGCCCCAGTTGGCGCAACGCCTACCAGGTGGCCACGATCGGCGACCACACCTTCCTGCGCGTGCAGAAGCTCAAGCCGCGATCCTCGTAAGACATAGCCTTCCGCTTCGCGATTTATTAGAAGCCGAAACGGGCCGGGGAGTGTTCCCGGTCCGTTTTTTTATTGGGCGGACTCGAATGAAACCCTGCGCTGACCAGTCGCCCGTAACGTTTATCGCCAGCCCATTCGGATTTTTCCTACACGCCAGCGCGCCATACACCGACTGTATCTTCCAGGCGGGTCGGCCAACCTAATCCCGCAAGGAATGCCACCACGCACAAGGAACAGAGTGCCGTGTTGAACCAAGCAGCAAAGCCGATCGCGCGCTTTCCTGCGCTTGTGGGACCTCGCCATGAAACGTTCCCTGTTGGTACTTCGCCCCTCGTACGAAGGCTGGAAACTGCTGGACAACGGCAAGCCGGTATTCTGGTTTCCCGAAAAGAAAGCGGCCCTTGAAGTGGCCAACACCATCGCCGAAGCCCGGTATATCTATTCCAGCAAGCCCACCGGAGTCGAGGTGGAAAGCGAGGAAGACGAGGGCATGGTGCCGGAGCGCATCAGCTCCTATGGCTGACGGGCGACCGTGATGCGCTTCCTCCCCCCTGGATTCTCATATCCATCAATAACTTGTGCGTGTCCGGCTACGCCTGCACCTGATCCAACAACTGCTTTACATTTCGCGCCGGCCGGGGAAATAAGCTGCGCTTCCGACCATGGAGCCGTTGCATGCGTAGCCTGAGCGCCCTGCTGGTGGTGGTGTTGGCCTGCCTGGCTCCCGTGGCACGCGCGGCCAGCCCGGTCACTTCAGTGCCGGATCTGGATATCTCGCGCTATGCCGGTCAGTGGTACGAGATCGCACGCTTGCCGGTTTCCTTCCAGGACAAATGCACCGCCGACATCACCGCCGCTTATACCCTCCGCGAAGACACCCGGATCGGAGTAAGCAACTCCTGCCGCACCGCGGATGGCATGACCACAGTTGCCGAAGGCCTGGCGCGGCCGGTGACGGGCCACCCCGGCCGCCTGGAAGTCAGGTTCGCCCCCGACTGGTTGTCATGGCTGCCATTCGTATGGGCCGACTACTGGGTGATCGACCTGGACCCCGGCTACACCTGGGCGGTGGTGGGTGAACCCGACCGCGAATACCTTTGGATCCTGTCGCGCGAACCGGGCATGGACCGCGCCTTGTTCGAGCAGATCAAGGCGCGCGCCACCACCATGGGTTACGACCTGGCCCCGTTGATCACGACCGCACCACTGCAATAGGAATCCACGCCATACGCCGTAGTATCCTTGCCCATCGCACGATCTGAGGAGTGGGCATGAACCGTCGCTGGGCCTGGGCTTCACTTTTGTTCTTCTGCGCTGCGCTGGCCGCCTGTAGCGGGGGTCCCGTGCGCCGTGTGTCGCCGCCGGCGGCCAGCATCCAGCAACTGACGGTCAACGCCGACGGCAGCTGGTCGGTGGATCTGCGCCTGCAGAACTACAGCAGCATTCCGATGCGTTTCACCAGCGCCAACCTGGCGATCACGGTCGGCGACCTGGCCGCCGGAACCTTGCAGGGCACGCCGCAGATTTCCATCGGCCCCGAATCGGCCGATGTGGTCGCACTGCCGTTCAAGCCTTCGGCGGAAGCACGCATGGCCATTGCCAACGCCCTGGCCGGGCGCCGCCCGCTGGGCTACACCCTGAAAGGCAAGCTCGACGCAGTGCCGGACGAGGCCAGCAAGTCCCGTTCCTTCGACATCGACACGCGCAACACCTTGAACCCGGTGCCGGGCCTCGATGGCGTGCTGCGCTGAACTTCACTCCCCACTCCAAAAATTTCCCGGATCCCATGAGTACCTACAAAGCCCCGCTGACCGATATCCGTTTCGCCCTGTACGACGTGCTGGGTGCCGAAGCCCTGTTCGCCAAACTGGGTTATGCCGACGCCACCCGCGACGTGCTCGACGCCGTGCTCGATGAAGCCGCGCGTTTCACCGAAACCGTGCTGGCGCCGATGAATGGCACGGGCGACGCAGTCGGCTGCAAGTTCGACAAGGCAAGTGGAGAAGTCACCACACCGCCGGGTTTCCAGCAGGCCTACACGCAGTTCATCGAAGCGGGGTGGACCGGGCTGACCGCGGCACCGGAATTCGGCGGACAGGGTCTGCCGCATGCGATGGGCGTGCCGTTGAACGAGATGATCAACGCCGCCAACCTGGCCTGGGGCAATTTCCCGCTGCTGTCGCATGGCGCGGTGGAAGCATTGAAGCAACACGGCGAGGACTGGCAGCGCGAAGCCTTCCTCAAGCCGATCGTCGAGGGCCGCTGGACCGGCACCATGTGCCTGACCGAACCGCATTGCGGCACCGACCTGGGCCTGCTCAAGACCCGCGCCGAGCCCAATGCCGACGGCAGCTATTCGATCACCGGCACCAAGATCTTCATCACCGCCGGCGAGCACGACCTGACCGAGAACATCGTGCATCTGGTCCTGGCGAAACTTCCGGACGCGCCGCCGGGCGCGAAGGGTATCTCACTGTTCGTCACCCCCAAGTTCAAGGTCGCGCGCGACGGCAGCATGGGCGAGCGCAATGCGGTGCGCTGTGGTTCCATCGAACACAAGATGGGGATCAAGGGCTCGGTCACCTGCGTGATGAATTTCGACGGCGCCGAGGGCTATCTGGTGGGCCAGCCGCACAAAGGCCTGCTGGCCATGTTCACCATGATGAATACCGCGCGCCTCGGCGTTGGCCTGCAGGGCATCGGCCTGTCGGAGCGCGCCTACCAGAATGCGTTGCGCTATTCGCTGGACCGCTTGCAGACGCGCGCGCTCAGCGGCCCCAAGTTCCCGGACAAACCGGCCGATCCGATCATCGTCCACCCCGACGTGCGCCGCATGCTGCTCACGGTGAAGTCGCTGGTGGAGGGCAGCCGCCTGCTGGCTCTGCATGCCGGCACCTTGATAGATGTGGCCAACCACGGGCACGATGCGGCCGAGCGCGAACAGGCCGACACGCTGGTCAGTTTCCTGACCCCGATCGCCAAAGCCTGCGAGACCGAATGGGGCATCGAGAACACCTACCACGCGCTGCAATGCTTCGGCGGCCATGGCTACATCCACGAGCACGGCATGGAACAACTGGCCCGCGACGCGCGCATCACCACCTTGTATGAAGGCACCACCGGCATCCAGGCGCTGGACCTGATGGGGCGCAAGACCGCTTCGACCAAGGCCGCAGGATTGAAGCTGTTCCTCGCACAGATCGAGGAATTCGCAAAGCAGCATGAAGGCGATGCCTCGCTGGCCGAGTTCATCGGACCGCTGCGCCAGAAAGCCGCAGAATGGGGCAAGCTGACCCAGGACATCCTGCAGCGCGCCGCCGGCGATGCCGAGGAGATCGGTGCGGCCAGTTACGACTACCTGTTCTATTCCGGCTATGTCGCCCTGGCCTATTGGTGGGCACGCAGCGTGGCGGCGGCCGATGCCTCCAACCACGGTGAGGCATTCAAGCAGGGCAAGCGTGAAACCGCGCGCTTCTACTTCGCCCGCATCCTGCCGCGCACGCTCACCCATGCGGCCGCTATCGAATCGGGCGCCGCACCGCTTATGACGATGGCCGCGGAGCGATTCGGCGCCTGATCGAACGCCGCGGGGCGGCCCTCGGGCCGCTCCTGCGGCGATGGCTTACAAATCGTCACCATTTGGGTATAACCTGTTTCCCCGATGGAAGCAGACACAGCTCAGCTTCACCTGATCGGCGCCGGCGCCCAAGCGATCCCGGCTATCGCCCCGTCCCATCCCGCCTCCCGATCCAGCACCGTGCGCCTGTTGTCGCTGGATGCGCATGGCCGCGTGCTCGACTGGATCAACTGGCAGGACGCTACCTGCCTGTACGCGCGCGACGCCGTCGCCTGGACTCTCGGCGATCCCTGCCTGCGCGTGCACGGCGGCACCAGCCGCATGACCGGCGAACAGAGCATCATCGAACTGCACCCCATCGTCGCCTCGCGCGGCCACGCGCGTGCGCAGGCGCTGTCGCCCACGCCCACCCTGACCAACACCGCGCTGTTCGCGCGCGATGCGCAGCTGTGCATGTACTGCGGCCACGAGTTCTCGCGCCCCAGCCTGACCCGCGACCACGTGCTGCCGCTGTCCAAGGGCGGCCGCGACATCTGGGAAAACGTGGTCTCGGCGTGCTTCCATTGCAACTCCCGCAAGAGCAACCGCACCCCGCAGCAGGCCAACATGCCATTGCTGGCAGTGCCCTATCGACCGAGCTGGATCGAGCACCTGATCCTGTCCAACCGCAATATCCTCGCCGACCAGATGGCATTCCTGAAGGCGCAACTGCCCAAGCGCTCCAAACTCTCCGCTTGAGCTGAACGGGTTTGCTTGCCCGCCTCCTGAATGCGGAGGAAAATGGCGCGGATGATCGACGCTGCCCGCTACCCCCGCCTCTCCCGCATCGAAACCCCCGCCGACCTGCGCCAGTTCGAGGAATCCGAACTGACCGCCATCGCCGAGGAGTTGCGTGCCTACCTGATCGAATCGGTCGGCAAGAGTGGCGGCCATTTCGGAGCTGGCCTGGGCGTGATCGAACTCACCGTCGCCCTGCACTACCTGTTCAATACTCCGGACGACCGCCTGGTCTGGGACGTCGGCCACCAGACCTATCCGCACAAGATCCTCACCGGGCGCCGCGACCGGATCCACACGGTCAAGCAGGCCGACGGAATCGCGCCGTTCCCCAAGCGCGAAGAGAGCGAATACGACACCTTCGGCGTCGGCCACTCATCCACCTCCATCTCCGCCGCGCTGGGCATGGCCATCGCCAACGCCCAGGCCGGCAACGAACGCAAGGTGGTGGCGGTGATCGGTGATGGCGCGATGACCGCCGGCATGGCCTTCGAGGCGCTGAACCACGCCGGTGGCATGGAGGATCCCGAACCGGACCTGCTGGTGATCCTCAACGACAACCAGATGTCGATTTCCGAAAACGTCGGCGGCCTGACCAAGATGCTCGGCCGGATCAGCAGCAGCCGCACCCTCAACGCGCTGCGCGAAGGCGGCAAGAAGCTGCTCGGTGACAAGAAGAAACCGCCGGCGCGCTTCATGCGCCGTTGGGAAGAGCACTGGAAGGGCATGTTTGTGCCCTCCACCCTGTTCGAGGAAATGGGCTTCCATTACACCGGCCCGATCGACGGCCACAACGTGCCTGCGCTGGTCGGCGCGCTGAAGACGCTGAAGACCCTGAAGGGTCCGCAGCTGCTGCACATCATCACCACCAAGGGCAAGGGCTACGAGCTGGCCGAAGGCGACCAGATCGGCTACCACGCGGTGGGCCCGTTCGATCCCGAGAAAGGCCTGGTCAGCAAGGGTGGCGCGAAGAAGCCCACGTATACCGATGTATTCGGCGAGTGGCTCTGCGACATGGCCGCCGCGGATCCGAAATTGCTGGCCATCACTCCGGCGATGCGCGAAGGTTCTGGCCTGGTGCGTTTCAGCAGGGAGTACCCGCAGCGCTATTTCGACGTGGCCATCGCCGAACAGCATGCGGTGACCCTGGCCGCAGGCATGGCCTGCGAAGGGGCCAAGCCGGTGGTCGCGATCTACTCCACTTTCCTGCAGCGCGGTTACGACCAACTGGTGCATGACGTCGCCATCCAGAAACTCGACGTACTGTTCGCGATCGACCGCGGCGGCGTGGTCGGTCCGGATGGCGCCACCCACGGCGGCAACCTGGACCTGAGCTACCTGCGCTGCGTGCCGCACATGGTGGTGATGGCGCCGGCGGACGAGAACGAATGCCGGCAGATGCTCAGCACCGGCTTCCAATATGCGGGCCCGGCCGCGGTGCGTTATCCGCGAGGCACCGGCCCTGGCGTAGCGCTGGACGACTCTCTGGATACGTTGCCGATAGGCAAGGCGGAGGTTCGTGCTCGCGGTTCGCGTCTCGCCTTGCTCGCGTTCGGCGCTACGGCGACGGCAGCGGAACAGGTGGGCAAGGAGCTGGGGCTGACCGTGGTCAACATGCGCTTCGTCAAGCCGCTGGACCGCGCATTGATCCTGGAACTGGCCAAAGCCCACGAAGGCTTCGTCACCATCGAGGACAACGTGGTGATGGGCGGCGCGGGCTCCGGCGTGGCCGAGCTGCTCAGTGCCGAGGACGTCCAGATGCCGATCCTGCATCTCGGCTTGCCGGACCACTTCCAGCACCACGCCAGCCGCGAACAGTTGCTGGCCGAAGCAGGTATCGATGCGGCGGGTATCCGTGCTTCCGTCCTGCAACGCTGGCCACAGCTTGCAGTCGCCGATGCGGCGATCAGCGCAGCAGGTTGAGTCGCCTCACCAGTCGCGCGATCAAGGCTCCTCGACGAGATAGCCTTTCGCATGCAGTTTGCCCAGGTAACCATCGGGCTTCAGCAATTCCGAAATCGGCAAGGTCGCGAAGGTCACCCGGTTCCTGCCCAACGCCGATTCTGCTGCCGCCAACCACGTCGCTTCAAGCCGTTGCGGCAGATTGTCCAGACCACGCTTGCGTACCGCGCTGGATTGCGTGAACGCGGAGAAGCACGCAGCCTGCTGGTCTTCGTATGGCAGCTGGCGCAAGGCCTCGATGTCCCCCGCTGCCCACGCGTTGGCGCGCTCGACCATCAGTGGCAAGTCGTTTTCCAACCGGCTCAGGGTCTTGCGGAAGCAGTCGATGTCGTCAATCCCGCCTTCGCCGAAATCCTTTATCGCCGCCTTGGGATCCTCGATCACGATCTTGACCGTGATGGCGGTCGGCTTGAGCTTGCGACGCTTGACCGCAGCATCGATGACCGGTGAGATCACCGGCTTCTTGCCCAGCCCGGACTTGCGGATGGCCCGTTCATACAGTTCGTTGGCCGCCACGATGGGCCGCTTCCTCTCGATCCCCTTGTCTCGACCCATGTACTTCTGCTTCAGCACCACCCAACGCGCATACAAGTCCGCGGGAAGCACCTCGCGCAGCTCAGCGCCGCCTGGATTCTTGCCGGCCTTCATGGCCGAAGGCAGGAGCATCAATCCCCTGACTATCCCGATCTTGGCGTCAACCGAAACGTGCGGGGACTCGAGCACCTGCTGCGACTGGTCCAGCACCGCTTCCACGTCGCGCGACAACCAGGTGATGTCGTTCGGCAGCGGTCTGAGCGTGCCTAGTATCCACAGCACATGATCGCCTTTGGACACTTTCCACATGCCGGGACCGGGCTGCACGCCCGTCACCACCATCATGTCCATGTCCACTACACGTTCACTACCCGTGGTCGCGGCCGGTGGCGTGGAAATTTCCACCGGCGTCTGTGCCCACGAAGGAATGGTGATGCACGAGATGCACAGGACGGCCAGCCACGGCATGCGGAATCGCATCGGCACTCTCTTCACTGAATGACACGGGACGGGAAGATTAGCCGCCGAGCGGCCACTAATGCGTTTGCGCTGCACGCGTTTTCCCGATTCGTTCAGGCAATACGCAGCGATTGAGTTGGCTACGAAGCCAGGCCGCCTGCAGAGCGCAATTCACGCGCGGTGTCGCTGCCCTCCTCCAGTATCTCCAGCCCGCTCCACATGAATCCCGGCGATACCGAGCAATTCACCAGCGTGTAATCGCCGTGCGAGCGCGCGCTTTGCCAGATGCCCGCGGGCACCACCTGGATCAGTTGGCCGCCACGTGCCGAAGTATCCAGCTGCGCGCGACTGAGCGACTTCGACTGGGCGTCGAACATCAGCAACTCCAGCGCGCTGCCTTCCTGCCAATCCCAGACTTCGGTCGCATCCACCCGATGCCAGCGGCTGGTGACGCCGCCGGTCAGCAGGAAGCAGATCGAGGTGAGGGAGGGCCGCAGCAGGCCATTCACCTCCACCTGTTTGGGCGATGCGTACATTCGCTTGTAATAGCCGCCTTCCGGATGCGGCAACAGGTCAAGCGTGCGGATCAATTCCAATGCGCGTGGATGCATGCGCATATCCTAATCGATAGAAGCAGCCGATCGCCCAATAAAAAA
>JAKFDG010000299.1:0-4070 GCA_036677285.1 Pseudoxanthomonas sp. | reverse complement strand
CACATGGGGCCGGCCCTGTTCGAACCCGGGCGCGGCATCGACGTGCGTCCGCATCCGCACATCGGCCTGGCCACGGTGACCTTCCTGTGGTCTGGCGCCATCAACCACAAGGACACGCTGGGTTCCGAACAGGTGATCCGTCCCGGCGACGTCAACTGGATGACCGCCGGACGCGGCATCGCCCATTCCGAACGCACGCCGGCGGACGAACGCGGGCGCGGCCATGACGTGCATGGCATGCAGACCTGGGTGGCGTTGCCGATGTCGGACGAGGAAACCGCGCCGGAATTCCACCACCATTCCGCGGCCAGCCTGCCGCAATGGCGGCGAGACGGAGCCTTCCTGCGGGTGATCGCCGGACGCGGGTTCGGCGAGGAATCGCCGGTGCGCGTATTCGCCGATACCTTCAACGTCGCCATCGACCTGGACGCGGATGCGGAGCTCGCCATCGACGATGCGCACGTGGAGCGCGCGCTGTACGTGCTGGAAGGCGACGCGCAGCTCGATGGCGCCGACATCCCCGAGAAACACCTGGTGGTGCTGGATCCTGGCACCCGCCCCATCCTGCGCGCGAAAACGCCGCTGAAGGCCATGCTGCTGGGCGGCGAACCGCTGGATGGGCGACGCCACCTGTGGTGGAACTTCGTTTCCAGCTCGAAGGAACGGATCGAACAGGCCAAGCAGGATTGGCTGGAGGGGAATTTCGGGCAGATCCCGGGCGAGACCGAGTTCATTCCGCTGCCCGATCGATGAGCAGGCGATGAGGGTCTTGCTGTTCTCGCTGCTGTTCGGTTTGACCGCGCCGGCATGCGCGCAGTCGGCACGGCCCTGGCCGGAAGCGGACCGGCTGTTCGATCGCGGCAAGACCTGGATCGGCGCCGACGGCGCGTATTCGGTGCCGTTGCCCGGCGAGCGCGTGCTGTGGCTGTTCGGCGATACGCTGGTCGATCCCGGCCATCGCGGACGCCTGGACCACACCCGCATGGTGTCCAACAGCCTGGGCCTGCAAAGCGGCCTGGACCCGGTGCGGGCGCAGATGCGCTTCGTGTTCGGACGAAAACGCGACGGCAGCCCGGCGGCATGGTTTCCTGATGCGCGGAGCTATCGGCTGTGGCCCGGCGGCGCCATCGTGGTCGGCGACCGCATGCTGTTGTTCCTGGTGCGGGTGGTATCGCAAAAAGGCGGACTGGGTTTTCGTGTTCGCGGCATCGAACCGGCCCTGGTCGATGGACTGGACCTGGAACCTGAAAAATGGCGCGTCACCCGCCTGCCCGCGCTGGACGTGCCCATGCACGTCACCCTGGGCTCTGCGGGCCTGGTCCGCGACCGCGGCTATCTGTACGCGTACGGCGCGCGTGAACCCGGTGGCGCGCCGGTCTACCTTGCGCGCTGGGTGGAAGCCGAAGCGATGTCCGGCCGCCTGGATCGGCCGCAATGGTGGACCGCGCAGGGCTGGTCGCCGCAAGGCCAACCGCTTGCGGTGCTCCCCGATGCAGGCACCGAGTTCACCGTGCACTTCGATGCGGCGCGGGGAAAGTTCCTGCAGGTACAGACGCGTGGTTTCGGCGCCACCGATCTGATCTTGCGCGAAGCGCCCGCGCCGGAGGGCCCATGGAGCGAACCGGTCGTGCTGTTGCGCCCGCCTACCGACGACTGGTGGATCTACCAGGGCAAGGCCCATCCGTGGCTTGCCGGTGCACCGTTGGCGGCCACCTATTCCACCACCGCACCGAACCTGAAAAAGCTGTTGTCCGATCCCGCCCGCTATCGCCCGCACTTCGTGCGCATTGATTTCCCCGCCCAGCCCTGACAGCTGCTTGCGCTCGCGACAATGGGCCTGAAGCGGAGCGGCAGGTCCACTAACGGAAACACAACATCTCCGGCCGGACCTTCCGTTATTTTTCGCTGGCCGTCACCCGACGGGAAAAATCATCTCTGGGGGCAACATGAATCTTTCGAAGAAGCTCGTAGCCGAGTTCCTCGGCACGTTCTGGCTGGTGCTGGGTGGTTGCGGCAGTGCTGTGTTGGCAGCGAATTTCGGGGGTGACGGCAATCCGCTGGGCATCGGTTTCGTCGGTGTGGCGCTGGCCTTCGGCCTGACCGTGCTCACCGGCGCCTATGCCTTCGGCCATATCTCTGGTGGCCACTTCAATCCGGCGGTGAGCCTGGGCCTGTGGGCCGGTGGCCGTTTCCCCGCGAAAGACCTGCTGCCCTACATCGGCGTACAAGTCGTCGGCGGCATCGCCGCGGGCTTCATCCTGTTGCAGATCGCCCAGGGCGGTGGCGGTTTCCAGATCGTCGATGGCGCCGCCGGGGCCTTCGCCAGCAACGGTTATGGCGCGCTGTCGCCAGGGGGCTACACGGTCGCCGCGGCGTTCCTGTGCGAAGTGGTGCTGACCGCGTTCTTCCTGGTCGTGATCATGGGTTCGACGCACAAGAATGCGCCGACCGGGTTCGCGCCGATCGCCATCGGCCTGGCCCTGACCCTTATCCACCTGATCAGCATCCCGGTCACCAATACTTCGGTGAACCCGGCGCGCTCGACCGGCGTGGCCTTGTTCGCCGGCCCCGGCGCCATCGGCCAGCTGTGGCTGTTCTGGCTGGCGCCAATCCTGGGCGGCCTGATCGGCGGCATGCTCTATGGCTGGCTGGGGCGCGACGAGCCGGACATCACCGGCAAGTCTTGATTCCTGCGGGCGGTCTTGCGGCATCCCGGCGTTGTCATCGAGCCGGGGCTGGGCTATGGTCGGAACAGTCCGGTGGCGGGAGGCCGCCGGGCTGGATCCGTGGGGGTTTTCCGGGCTTGGGGAAGTTCCGGTCGGTATGGCCCGCATGGGATCTGGAACCATCGATCCGGCCATGCGCATGTCGCGCCGGCCCTCCAGGGGAATCATTCATGAAGACCATCTACCTCGTTGCCATCCTGCTGGCCCTGCCGGGCAGCCTGCTGGCCCAGCAGTCCACCACGCGCTGCCCAACCCTGCCGTCCGCCTCCGGCCTGCAATGGCAGGAACGGGCAGGCAACGGCTTCATCGTCTGCAAGGCGGTGACCGACGAAGGTCGCCGCTCGTTGAACCTGATGCTGACCTCGCGCGATCCGGATATCCGCCTGAGCCGATCCCAGCGCGCAGAGGCCGGCACTTTCTCTGGCGAAGCACTCCACTGGTACGTCCCCGAGCTCGCCGGACGCGATCCCGCGTTCGCCGAATCGCGGCGGATCACCGTGGTCGAGCTGGGCAAGGGCCAATACGCGCAGGTCTGGATCGACGCCGAGTCGCCGAAGGATCTGGGTCAGCTGCAATCCCTGGCTAGCCAGTTGGACATCAGCGCGGGCGCCGCCTACCTGGTGTCCTCGGGGAACTGATCGGCCCGAATCGACGAGGCCTGCATTGGTTCTTCATTTGGTGTCATGACGAGTGGACCGTACAGATTGGCGATGAAGAAAAAAGCCGGGCGATGCCCGGCTTTTTCATGTTCTGCGGGAAGGGCTCAATAGCCCACGGTGATGCGCTTGCGCGGCGCATCGTTCTTCTCGACACAGTCGAGCAGCGCGACCGCGTAATCTTCGTTGCTGATGCGGCTGTTGCCCTGCACATCGAACAGCGGCTGGTCGCCGCCGAGGCGGTACTGGCCGGTGCGCTCGCCCGGCGCGATCACGAAGGGCGGACTGATGAAGGTCCAGTCGATATCGGCGCTGGAAGCCCTCAGCACGCCCAATACGTCGCCCAGCGCCAAGGCCTCGGCCTTGTATTCGGCGGGGAAGCTGTCGGTATCGACCGCACGCACTCCCGGCGCCACTTCCAGGGTGCCGGCGCCGCCTACCCATACCAGGCGCTTCACGCCGGCCGCCGGCAACCCGGCCAGCAGATCGTTGGCCAGCGCCACCAGATCCGCGCCCGAGGTGTTGCCGCGCGGCGAGACGCTGACCACCACGGCATCGACGCCCCGCACCGCGGACAGGTAACTGTTCGCATCGGTGATGTTGCCGGACGCGGCCTGCAACTTCGGATCGGCGAGTGGAAGTTTCGATGGATCGCGCATGATCGCGGTGACTTCGTGCCCGCGTTGCA